>NZ_JBEYER010000014.1:0-88546 GCF_040634005.1 Micromonospora sp. NPDC007271 | reverse complement strand
GTGGTGGCCTGGGGCCACCACCCCGCAGCCGGGATCTGGAGGAGGTCAGTTCACTTGGTGTCGGTCGCGGTGAGGGTGAACGGGACCGCGGCGCCCAGCCACAGTTGGGTGAGGACATATCGGGTGCCGCTGGGGATGGTGCCGGACTCGTCGGCGGCCGAGGAGGCCGCTGCGCCGAGCAGGCTGCACGATTCGTCGTAGAAGTAGAGGTCGAAGTCGTACGGGGCAACGCTGTCGCTGCTCACCTGCACCTCGTGGGCGCCGTCACCGAAGCTGTCCGGCAACTGGGTGACCCAACCGTCGGCGCCCTGAGCCGGTGCCGCCGGGACCACGCAGGCCGTCTTGAAGGCGGTGGCGGTGACGCCGGTGGCATCGTCAACGGTTCCGGTGGACGGGTTGCCCGTGACGATCACCCCGGTCTCGGTCACCGGGGCGTCCGGCGGCGACGGCGGCAGCGGCTCCACCCCGGTGGCGGTCTGGGAGAAGACCTGCAGTTCGGCGGTCTGCACGTCCGTCTTGGTCTCGCCCAGCGCGCGGTCGGTCCAGAACCGCACGTACTGCGCCTGCACCGGCTGCGGCAGGGTGAACTGCTTGTAGTGCAGGTCAGGGGCGGTCGGCCGAGGCGGCTGGTAGCTGAAGGCGTCCGCCTTGGTCAGGGCGGTCTGCCAGTTCACGCCGTCGGTGGAGGTCTGCAGGGTGAACCCCCGCAGTCCCTCGAATCGGGCCGTGGCGAAGGCGCTGACCTGGATCGACGAGATCTGCGCCGGGGCGGCCAGTTTGACCACCGCGTTCCCGGTTCCCGGGGAGGTCTTCCAGGTGCTGGCCTCGGTGTCGTCGATCAGGCGGGCGGCGCCGGTGGTGGTGGCGGACACGATGGTGGCGCCGTTGGCGGCGGAGGCCAGGTTGGGGGTCAGGGCGAACCGCAGTGCCGAGGTCCTGCCGGCGCTGACCTTGACGCTCGGGAAGGTCCGGGCGCCGAAGCCGTCGGCCGCGATGGTCACCGGATAGGTGCCAGCGGTGATCGGCGCGGAGAAGCCGCCGTCTGCGGACGAGGTTCGCAGCGGCGTGACCCTGGCCTCGAAGACGCCGAACATGATCCGGGCACCGGGGATGGGCTTGCCGGTGGCGGCGTTGACGACGGTGCCGGTCAGGGTGCCGTTGCGGGCCGGGTTCACGTGCTCGTAGGAGGGGATGGGGTCGGTGTCGTCGCCGCCGTCGCTGACGGCGTGCAGGCCGAGGCCCCGCTTGGCGAACGCGCCGAAGACGACGTCCACGAGCGCCGCGTAGTCGGAGCGGCTGTGGTAGCGGTTGTCCAGGGCGGTACGGATGGCGTCGCGCATATCGATGAATGACGGGTCCGCCGGGGACAGCGGCATCGCGTCGGTGATCAGCCGTGCGGCCATCTCACCGCCGGCGGTGTCGCCGTAGCGGTCGGCGAGGGCCTTGCGCATGTCCCACAGGACGGTGGTCCAGATCTCTCCGTCAGAGTGGACCTCGGGGCCGCCGAGGTCGTAGCCGATGTCGCCGTAGCCGGTGGGGTTCTGGTCGTAGCTCCAGTTGCGGATGCCGCGTGCGGTGTTGCCGGTGACGTGCTGGCCGACCACGGCGGTGGTGGCGAGCTTGTTGGCGTAGAGGTAGTTCAGCGCGTACCAGTCGCCCCAGCCCTCGCCCATGGATCCGGACTGGTGGGTGTTGAGCGCATTGTCCTCGCCGCTGACGTACCGGTTGGACAGCCCGTGCGCGTACTCGTGTTCGATGACCGAGGCGTCGAAGTTGCCGTCGGAGTACGGCCCTTCGAAGCTGTCGTTGATCGGTTCCCACAGGAACATGCCGCTCCAGGCGGGGATCCCGTCGGGCAGGGTGAGCATGTAGGCGTTGTCCCGGCCGGTGTAGGTCGGCGCACCGCCGGTGGCCGCACCGGCATGGACCAGCCCCAGCACCGGATCGCCGCCCTGCCCGCCGTTCCCGCCGTTGTTGACCTGGAAGTTGCCTGCGGACTCGGTGAACCCCAGCGCCCGGAACTCGTCGTGGATGCGGTTGTGGTGCCAGAACAGGTTCGTCGCCGCCGGGTTGAGATCCAGGGCGTAGGACGGCGGCACGGACTGACCGTTGCTGCGGGCCCAGTTCGCGGCGTACGCGTAGTTGAACTGCCCGGTGAGGCTCACCGGCCGCGGCCCCTGATCGGCGGGGACCAGGAAGTTCGAGTAGTTGGCGTACGTGTTGGCGTTGTTACCCGCCGTCGTCGGGCCCGCCAGACCCACCAGCCCGGTCGGGTCGACGTAACCCGAGGGGGACTGGGCGGTCGGCCCGAACGACTTGACCACCGGGGCGCCGCCGGCCGGGGCTCCGGGGTAGTTCTCGTAGACGGTGCCTTCGGCGTCGTGCGCCACCAGAGACGCCTGGTACAACGTTTCCCCGGTCGCCGCGTCGACGACGGTGTCCCAGGCCGCGTCAAGGGCCTTGATGAAGAGCACCCGGTAGGCGGGCCGGGCACCGCCCCGGGTCGGGAAAGCCGCCTTCTGCACGTAGGATTCGCCAGCGAACGGCCCCTTGGCGAACACCTGGAAACCGGCACGGTCACCGGCCGGCAGAGCGGTGAAGGCCACCCCAGGTGCGAGCTTGCCGGCCACGCCCTCCAGCGCCTTTGCCGCGGAGAGTTCGTGCGTGCCCAGCAGGCCGCCGCTACGAGCGGAGTTGCCGGCGTAGGAGAGAACCTTGCCATCGCTGGTCACGGCCACGCCGAGGCGGCCACCACGCACCGCCGGCAGGCCCGCGTACGTCTGCGCGAAGTTCACCACGTGCGTGCCGGTACCGACGAGTTCGTGGTTCCGCACCACCGCCAGCGACGCGAC
Organism: Micromonospora sp. NPDC007271; assembly: GCF_040634005.1. Taxonomy (NCBI): domain Bacteria; kingdom Bacillati; phylum Actinomycetota; class Actinomycetes; order Micromonosporales; family Micromonosporaceae; genus Micromonospora; species Micromonospora sp. NPDC007271. The sequence continues at coordinate 85,694 of NZ_JBEYER010000014.1, read as the reverse complement.
GTCCGCCGCGGTGAGGCCGAAGGCGTCACGGTTCGCGTCGATGAACGACCGGGCCACCGAAACGGGATCTCCCGAACGAGGCCCGGTGAGCCAGCCGCCGTCCTTGCGGATCGTCCGAGGCGTACCGAACCGCCCGTCCCAGCTGACCCGCGTACCGGCACCAGCGGCCGTGACCAACTCGCGCGCCGCGCTGAGCTGCCCGTCCGTGGGCCGCACGGACTGCCCGGTACGCCGGACATCAAGCCTGTCGATGGCCGGCGAGCCGATGTCGACGACGGCCGAGGCGGCCGAGGGACTGAGTGTGAGAACCAAGGCGACTGCCGCCCCGAGCGCGAGCGGTCGACGAATACCCATCGGGACTCCTTTGCGGGTTCTTCCTGCCTGCGCCCGTGCCGGTGCTGGCTGCTGTCGCTCTTGACATCGACGGGGACGGCTCGAGCGCAACAGGGACAGACACTGGCGCCGGCACCAACCGCCACTGTCACCAGAATCGTCCCTTCATCGCCGGTTGCTCTGCGTAGGGTCAGGACGACAGTCCGCGGTACGTCTGCCAACGGGGTGATCATGCTGGGAAGGGACAGCGCCCGAGAAGTCACGCCACCAACTGCTGATCCGGACGTGCCACCTGGAGACGGCGGCGAACGCCATCCTGTACCGGCGCGACGGGTGAGCGCGCCACGCAGTTGGGGCTACCCCCTGGTCCTCACGGGCGTGCCGGCGGCGATGCTGGCGGTCTTCGCGTTGGTGGAATCGCTCGACGTACCCCTGCTGACGGATCCGTCCCCGCTGCTAGGCACGGCGGGGCCGGCCGCAGCTGTGGCCTCGGTGGCCCTGCTGCTGGTGGACGTGGCGATGCCTGTGCCCTCGAGCCTGATCATGGTGGCTAACGGAACGATGTTCGGCGTGCTTCCCGGAGCATTGCTGTCCATGATCGGCGGACTCGGGGCCACGCTCATCGCCTTTGGCATCGGCAGACGCGGCCGTGGCATGCTGACCCGGATCACCACAGCCGGACAGCGCGCCCGCGCTGAGGCATTGCTCGAACGCTACGGGCTCCTCGCGGTGCTGCTCACCCGGCCGGTACCGGTACTTGCCGAGACCGTCGCCATGCTTGCCGGCACGTCCAACCTCGGCTGGGGCCGCGTCACGCTCGCCGGGGCCGCAGGAGCCCTCCCGGCCTCGCTCTTGTTCGCCGTCGCTGGCGCTGCCGGGCAGGGAGGCGGGCACAACCTGGTCCTCGGCGGGCTGCTCGGCCTCGCGGCGGCGCCGCTCTGCGCTCGCCTGCTGCGCGCCCACGGCATGCGCGGCCGCCGTAGTGACACGGCAGCAGGTGATGAGCGCCGATGACCCCGGGCGGGCAGCCCGGGACAGGGGCCACAGTCCTGTCGACCACCCACCAGGGGTCGACGACGTAGGGCGCTGGACGCGGGAACCCTCCGCCCTCAGGCGGCAGAGGATGTCAAAGGTCGGCGTGGTAGAGGATGGCCTTCGGCGCCATTTCCAGCAGGTACTCCTGCAGCAGCAGCTGGTCCGTGGTCTTCTCGCGGATCAACGGGAACGTGATGGCGATCGCGTCGCGCAGGCCCACGGCGAGGGCCAACTGCTCCGTGACGGCGAACGCGCCGATCGCGTCCTGGTTGGCCAGGAGCAGTTCACGAAGCTTGCGGTAGCCCCGGCCGCGGGCGCCACCGACGAGACCCTGGGCGGCGCCGGCGAGGGCCCGCCCGGCCGCGGTCACCCGTCCCATCGTGGTACCGCCCGGTCTTTGGCCCCCGGGCCCACCGAACGCGGCGAGCAGATCGGGGATGCAGTCGTGGTGGCGTTGTGCCTGGGCGCGCATGTCGGTCAGGTACCGGCGGATGTGTGGCTCGCCGATCTCCCCGATCGCGCTGTCGAGCAGCGCGCAGAACGCGGACTGGCTGGCCTCGGTCAGGGTGAGCCAGTGGCGTGCGCGGTCGAGGTGTGTGCCCCAGGTCTGCTGGTCGATGTCGATGAGCACGATGCTGTCGGTGGTCATCGGACCGCCTCCCGCGTGATTCGCCACAGGACGCCGGTGCGGGCCACCGACATCATGTAGCCCTCGGTGATCAGGGACACGCCGAAGTCCAGCAGGTAGAGGCTGCGACCGTCGGGGCTGAATTTGCAGGCCACCGGCCTTTCGATGCCGCCACTGCCCTGGCTGGAGGCGGGCCCGGGCTTGTCGTTGGTGACGAAGTCCTCCGCGGTGCCCGCCTGCACGTCGACGGCGATGACCTTGAACCCGTGGTCGAGGTCCTCCGGGTTCGGAGAGTTCAGCGGCGCGAGGGTTCCCCATTCGCAGGCGAACAGTTTCCCGGCGTAGCCGAACGTGCTGGAGGTGCAGAAGTCGATGCCGGTCATGCAGGAGTGGGGTTTCTCCAGGAACGCCGCGGGGCCGGCCCACGCTGGCGGATTCTCGATCAGCGGCTCGGCCGCCTTGCCCTTGCTGGGCAGGTGGTCCGGATGCCAGGCGGGCAGGCCGTCCGCGCAGATCTCCGGGAAGCCGTACCAGTCGGGGGTGGTGACGCTGCCGTGGGGGGTGCGGGCGTTCCGGATGCACCAGATGCGGTCCGGGTCGTTGGCCACGGCCCGTTCGCCCTTCTCCTCCAGGTCGTTGTCGGAGACGTAGAGGTCCCCGTCCGGCGAGAAGGCCATCCCGTACGGGTTGCGCACCCCCCAGGCCAGTAGTTCGATGTCGCTGCCGTCCGGCCGGGCCCGCCAGATGCCGGAACTGCACATCAGCTCACCCCGCACCACCTCGGCGGACTCCGCCGGCACGCCGAACGGTTTGAACGGTCCGGTCCGGGTCAGGAACGGGTACGGCGCCAGCGGATCGCGGCTCCACACGTTGTTCCCGGTCAACACCACATCCTGTCCCGGCACGTCGTGGGCGCGCGGGTGCTTGGCGAGATCGACCGTGAAGCCCTGCGGCAGGACGACCCCGTTCTGCGACACCGAGCCCTGACCGAAGTACATCAGCCCGTCGGGGCCGAACACCGGTCCGCCCGGCTCGTGCCATCCGCCATCGGGCAGGCCGTCGACGATGACCCGCCGTTCGCCGCTGTCGAGGTCGTACCGGACTATCCGGCTGGTGTAGCCGCCCTTGTCCGACACGTACAGGGCACCGTCGTGCCAGGCGACTCCGCGCGGGCCGCCGAGGGTCTCCTCGCCGATCTCGTCGACCTCGCCATCGGGTCGCAGGCGCAGGATCCGCGCCGGTAGGTAGGGGCGCGTTGGCCAGGTGCTGCCCCCCTCCAGGACGAACACGGTGTCGTCGTCGGTCACGTCCAGCCCCGTGGGGAAGGAGAGTCCACACATCACCACCTCGACCCGGAATCCCGGCGGCACCCGGACATCCGCCGGATCCACCCGGGGCCGGGCGGGTGTCACCAGCCGATCCAGCACGTCGCGGGGAGCCGGCGTCGCCGTAACCGTCATCAACATCTCCAGTCGGAATCAATGCCATGCAGGTCCGCCCGCGGTGGGATGAAGAGCCTCAGCTCACCAGCGCCTGAGGGGAGAGCTCCTTGAGCTTGGCGTTGGCCCATCGGGCCTGGCGCAGCGTCTCGGGGTGACAGCGTTGGGCCAGGGCGAGCAGTTGCCGGTCCTTGGCCGCCTGGGCCGCCTGTCCGAGCAGTTCCCAGTCGAGGGAGACCCCGGAGGCGTCGCGGTAGAGCTTTCGCAGCTCGATCAGGAGGAGCAGCGCGGGCTCAGGGCGCCGCCTCAGCAACTTGGCCGTCTTCTGCTGCACCGTGGCGAGCAGGCCGGGCTTACCGTCCACGTCTCGGTCGAGGTTGAGGTCGTAGCGGCGGCCGGTCTCGGCGAGCTGTGTCACGTGCTCCTGCGACCAGCGGGACAGGTCCCGGGCCAGATGGTAGATCTCGTGGTCGCTGGCGTACCGGTCCGACATCCCCATCAGGTCGTGGCCGAGGTCGCTCTCCGACCGGTGCAGTTCTCGGATGACCATCCGTAGTTTGTTCATCGGGACACCCGGCTCACCGTCGTCGCGGTCCGCTCGTCCGCCAGGGCGGCGTCGCCGCCGACGGTCGCCGGCACGTGATCGCCAACGACCGGACGGGAGCCCGTGGTGGTGGGCGCCGACGCGGGAGCGCCGGTACCGCGTCGGACCAGCGCCGCCGCCGCGACGGCGGTCTTGAACAGGGGCTGCTTCGATACCGGGTCCCAGTCCGTGATCGTCAGCTCGTTGGCGGCTCGGCCCTGGCCCTTGCGCGGTCGGGAGCCACCGGCGGTGTCCCAGTAGCCGTAGTGGAAGGGCAGGAACAGCACTCCGGGGCGGATGCCGCTGATGCGCAGCTGGGCCTGGACTGCCCCGCGTGGGGTGGTGATCTCCAGCAGGTCTCCCTCGCCCAGACCCCGATCGGCGGCGTCGCCGGCCGACATCTCGACCCACACCTGCGGTGCCGCAGCCTGCAGTTGGGGAGCGCGCGCGGTTTTGGTGCGGGTGTGGAAGTGGTAGAGCGTCCGGCCGGTGATCAGCTGGAACGGGTACTCGGGACTCGGCAGCTCGTGCGGCGGCAGATACTCGGCTGCCTTGAGGATCGCCTTGCCGTACGGGTTCATCGCCCGGTATTCGGTGGACTCCAGCGGTGCACCGGTCACCAGGTCGCGCCCGTAGCTCTCGCAGTAGTCCGGATCGCCGAAGAAGCGGCCGTCGGCGTAGAGCCGCTCGGTGCCGTTCGGCTGCGCCTCGGTGCAGGGCCACTGGATCCCGCTGCCGTTCCGCAGCTTCGCGTAGCTCAGTCCCGAGTAGTCGCACGGCCGGCCGGCCGAGCACCTCTTCCAGGCCTCGAACGCCGACTCCGGGTCGCTCCACGTGACCAACGGCGCACCGTCGGCGTCGCGCAGCTCGAGCCGCCGCGCGTAGTCGAGGAGAATGTCCAGGTCGGGCCGGGCCTCCCCGGGGGGATCCACCGCCTTCTCCGACAGGTGCACCGTGCGGTCGGCGTTGGTAAAGGTCCCGGTCTTCTCACCCCAGGTAGCGGCGGGCAGCACGACGTCGGCGAGCTGAGCGGTCTCGGACAGGAAGATGTCCTGCACCACGAGAAAGAGTCGCTTCTGGGTGAGGACCGAGCGGATGCGGGCCAACTCCGGTAGCGAGACCGCCGGGTTGGTGCAGGTCACCCAGAGGAAGCGCAGCGAACCCTCCTCCGCGAAGCGCATCATCTGCATGATGTGGCTCGCCGGCGCGTAATGCGGGATGCGGATCGGGTCGACGTTCCACACCCGGGCCAGGTCCTGCACGTGCTGCTTGTTCTCCCAGTTGCGGAATCCGGGCAGGTCGCCGGCGGCCCCGCATTCGCGGGTGTTCTCCGCAGTGGGCTGCCCGTTCATCTGCAACACGCCGCAGCCCGGCCGACCCAGCATGCCGCGGACGATGTGGATGTTGTTCACCTGGACAGCTGCGGCGGTGGCCTGATGCGACTGGTAGAAGCCCTGCAGCACGGTGGAGACCAGGCGCTTCGCGGTGCCGAGCAACTGGGCGGCGCGCCGGATCTCCTCCACTGCGACGTCGCACACGCTGGCGGCCCGCTCCGGCGGGTACTCGCTGACCCGCTGCTGGAGTTCGTCGAAGCCCACCGCGTGCGCCGCGACGTACTCCCGATCCACCCAGCCGTGCTTGATGATCTCATGCAGGAGCGCGTTCATCAGCATCACGTTGGTGCCCGGTCGGGGCGCCAGGTGCACGGTCGCCGCCCGCGCCACCGGCGTCTGACGGGGGTCGACGGCGATGATCGCCGGTGGGTTCGGGCCGGCCAAGCGGTCCAGCACCCTCGCCCAGAGCACGACCTGGGTCTCCGCCATGTTGTGCCCGTACAGGGCGATCACGTCGGCGTGGTCGATGTCGGCGTACGATCCCGGCTGGCCGTCGCAGCCGAACGACTCCTTCAACGCCTCGGCAGCGGTCGCCGTACAGAGCCGGGTGTTGCCGTCGATGTGGTTGGTGCCGATTCCAGCGTGCGCGATCAGGGCGAGGGTGTAGTACTCCTCGAGGAACAGCTGGCCGGTGGTGTAGAAGCCGATGGCGCTGGGCCCCCGTTCGGCGAGGAGTTCGCGGGTCCGCTCGACCACGAGGCCCATGGCGGTGTCCCAGTCGGTCTCCCGGAGCTTCCCGCGCTTGCGCACCAGCGGCCGGCGCAGCCGGTCCGGCGAACCGTTGGCCTGCCAGCCGAAGAGGTCCTTGGGGTCCAGTCGCCCGTGGTTCACCCGGTCGCCGGCTCTGCCCCGCACCCCCACGATTCGGCCGTCGGAGACCGCGATGTCCATGGCGTCGCCGTTGGAATGCAGCAGGCTGGCCGACTGCACCCACCGGTCGACCTGGTCGGGGTCGATCCCGTCGGACAGATAGGTGTCCACCCGGACCGGCCAGGCTTCGCCCGGGCCGTACGGGGTCCGCTCGCCCCACGGTTGCGCGATGCGGTCGACTGCCGCCATGAGGCCACCCGTTCCTTCGTATTGGCGGTGTTTCGTCAGGAAATGTAGCCGTACCGCTGTGAGGGTTGGGGCGTTACGGACGTTTTACTCCCTTTCGCGACGCTTCTGTGCCTATCTCCGGTTTGATCTTCCACGGCTGTCGCCACCCCGCTGGCCGAGTGGGTCGAGGCGCTCGCCCGCAGTGGAGTTCCGCCCGGCTCGCCGCCTCGGCCCACCATGCCCTCGGCCGCCGCCGAGAAGAAGATCCGGCCCCTGCCGGACGGAGGGACGCGGGCTGAGGTAGCCGAAGCGATCTCGGATCCCGGCCGCCCCTACTCCGCGCGTCTCCTGGCGTGCCGGTACGGGTGGGGGTGTGGCATCGGCTGGACGGGCCGTGAGCCGGGTCTGGCGCTCCGTCGTGGCCGCGACGAGGCGGCATAACGCCACACGGGGCGTCCGGCTGCATGACGAAGCCGCCCTGGAGGGCTGCGGGTCGGTCCTGGCGGGCTTGCTCGGATCAACTGACTATGGTTGGTGGCATGATTCTTCGCCACGTGACCATCGACTGCGCCGAGCCGTACGAGCTGGCGAAGTTCTGGAGCGAGGTGACCGGGTGGCCGGTGTCCGATGTGGATGCGCCGGGTGACGACGAGGTGCTCGTCGAGGCACCCTCGCCCGTACCTGGCCTCCTGTTCATCCGGGTTCCTGAGGGTAAGACGGTGAAGAACCGGATTCACTTCGACTGGATGCCGACCGAGCGGACCCGCGACGAAGAGGTGGAGCGCATCATCGCCCTCGGCGCGAAGGTGTACGAGGATCACCGCACCGCTGATGGGCGCGGCTGGGTCACGTTGTCCGACCCTGAGGGCAACGAATTCTGCGTTGAGCGCGGTGAGGCCGAGCGCGGTAGCTGACTGCCCTTCGCCGCCAACTGGTTCGGGGTCGGGTCCTGGCGGTGGGGCCGTTGAGGTAGCGGCCGCAGGATCGCGAAGCCCCGCCTGCTGGCTGAGCCGGCGTAGCGCAGTCGGCACAGCGGCAGTGCCGCAGCCAGCCAGCCGGCCCTCGACGTAGGCGAAGATGCCGTGGTAACGAACGGGTACGGCGGCCAGGGCCGGCCAGTGAGCACGCCTCGCGCGGTCCGTCGTCGTGCGTCCAGCGCCCGGCCTGCCCGGCCGTCCTGGTAGCGACCCTGACAACACCCGTCACGCACGCTTTCGTCGGGGCGGTGGTGCAGGTCGAAGAACATTCCTCGATGCGGTCGAGGACGTCCACCGTGACCACGACGTAGCCGTGACCGCCCTCGCGCAGGACCTTCACCACCTCGTTGACCTGCGCTCTGCCATCCGAACGCACCAGGTGGCACCAATATGACGCCCACCGTGAGCCAAGATGACTTGCCGGCGTGCCACGAGCGTGCCAAGATGGCACCATGGACCTGACCACGTATGTGAGCAACCTCGGACGTGAGTTCGCCACGCTTGCCGAAGCTGGCGGTGAGGAGGCGCGTGCGCTGGTCGAGCGCCTGACCGGGCCGCTCGAGTCGGCGATCCGGATGACGCTGCTGGACGCGCTGTCGGCCGCCGCCGACGAGATCACCCGCGAGCTGGCTCCGGGTTCGGTGGAGCTGCGCCTACGCGGCCGCGATCCGAACTTCGTCGTGACTCCGCCGCCCGCCGAGCCGCTTGAGGTCGCGGCCGGGGACGCTGCGGCGACGATCGTCGGCGCGCCGGACAGCGATCTGCTGTTCGCCGAGGACGGCCCCGCCGCGCGGATCAACGTACGCATGCCCGAGCAGCTCAAGGCCGCGATCGAGGAGGCCGCGGCCAAGGAGGGGCGCTCGGTCAACGCCTGGCTGGTCCGGGCGGCCGCCGCCGGCCTGCAGCGGTCCGATCGCGATCAGCGTCCCGAGCCACGCGGTAGCACGAAACGGACCAAGCAGGGCTTCACCGGCTGGGTGCGCTAGCCGCACCGCACGCTGTTCTCCCACCGTGTCCCCGACCTGCGGGGATGAATCACCTACCCAACCCATGATGCGGGGACAACCATGCCAAAGTACGAGACGCCCGAACCGATTTCCGTCACCCTCGAACTCGGCGTCGGCTACGTGTCGATCGCCGCGAGCGACCGCACCGACACCGTCGTCGAGGTCCGCCCGAGCGACGAGGCCGACGAGTCCGACGTGCAGGCCGCTGCGCAGGTCCGTGTCGACTACACCAACGGCATGCTTCAGGTCACCGGCCCGAAGCGCGTTTTCGACTTCTCCCGCAAGACCAGGTCGGTCGACGTGTCCATCGAACTCCCCAGCGGTTCCCAGCTCTCCGCTCACCTGCAGATGGGCGACGTGCGCTGTGTCGGCCGGCTCGGGGAGTGCCGGCTCAAGACCACCGGCAACGTCCGGCTCGAACGAACCGGCCCGCTGCACCTGCACACGGGGTTCGGTCACATCACAGCTGACCGCATCACGGGCGACGCCGAGATCTCCACCGGCTCCGGCAAGATCCAGATCGGCGAGGTCGACGGCGCTGTGGTGGTCAAGAACTCCAACGGCGACACCACGATCGACGCGGTCGCCGGCGATGTGCGGGTGCGCAACGCCAACGGCGCCATCGACGTCCAGCGGGCCGGCGCCGGCGTCGACGCGAAAACCTCCAACGGCAGCATCCGCCTCGGCGAGGTGGTCCGGGGCTCGGTCGTCCTGGGCACCGCCGCGGGCGACCTGGACATCGGCATCGCCGAGGGCACCGCCGCCTGGCTCGAGGTCAACACCGGGTACGGGCACGTACGCAACCTGCTGGAGAACGCCACCCGGCCCGACGAGACCGACCAGACCGTCGAGGTGCGCGGGCGCACCTCCTACGGCGACATCACCATCCACCGCTCCTGATCCACGTCCGGCCCTGGAGAAAGGGAAACCATGGACATCCAGCAATCCCGGCCGGCGATCGCCGCGACCGGGCTACGGAAGTCGTTCGGCGACCACGTCGTGCTCGACGGTCTCGATCTGCACGTGCCACGGGGAACGGTCTTCTCGCTGCTCGGCGCGAACGGCGCCGGGAAGACCACCGCGGTCAAGATTCTGTCCACTTTGCTCAGCGCCGACGCCGGTGACGTGACGGTCGCCGGGCACGACCTCGCCCGCGAGCCGGACGCGGTGCGCGCCGCGATCGGCGTCACCGGTCAGTTCTCCGCGGTCGACAAGCTGCTCACCGGCGAGGAGAACCTGCGGCTGATGGCGGATCTGCACCACCTCGCCCGGGGCGAAGGCCGGCGGCGCGCCGCCCAGCTGCTCGAACAGTTCGACCTGACCGAGGCGGCCAGGAAGCCGGCCTCGACCTACTCCGGGGGCATGCTGCGGCGACTCGACCTGGCGATGACCCTGGTCGGCAGCCCGCAAGTGATCTTCCTCGACGAGCCGACCACCGGACTGGACCCGCGCAGCCGCCGGGGCATGTGGCAGATCGTCCGCGACCTGGTGGCCGGTGGGGTCACCATCTTCCTCACCACGCAGTACCTGGAGGAGGCCGACGAACTGGCCGACCGGATCGCGGTCCTCGACCACGGTCGGGTGGTCGCCGAGGGAACCGCGGAGGAACTGAAGCGCCGCATCCCCGGTGGACACGTCCGCCTACGGTTCGCCGACCAGCAGGGCCTCGACGCGGCCGTGCGCGTGCTGGGTCAGGCCTCGCGCGACAACGACGCGCTCGCCCTGCGGGTGCCCAGCGACGGCAGCCTGCGCTCGCTGAAGACCCTGATCGGACAGCTCGACGACCGGGCCATCGAGGTCGACGAGCTGTCCGTGCACACCCCCGATCTCGACGACGTCTTCCTCGCCCTCACCGGCAACCCCACCAACGAGAAGGTGACGGCTCGATGAGCACCCCCACCCTCACCGGCCCGGCTCCGGCAAGCCTCAGGTTCCATCCGCTCCGCGACTCGGCGACGATGCTGCGCCGCAACCTCAAGCGCATGCTGCGGTACCCGTCGATGACCGTGACCCTCGTCGGGATGCCCGTCGTCTTCCTGCTGCTGTTCGTCTACGTGCTCGGCGGCACGCTGGGCGCCGGGCTCGGCGGGCCGGTACCCGGCGACGCGGCAGACGGGCGCGCCGCGTACGCCAACTACGTGGCGCCCGCGATCATCCTGATGACCGTGACGGCCACGGTCCAGGGGACCGCGATCTCGATCGCCATGGACATGACCGAAGGCATCATCACCCGGTTCCGCACCATGCACATCGCCCGCGTCTCGGTGCTGACCGGACACGTCCTGGGCAGCATGATCCAGGCGGTGATCAGCCTGGCGGCCGTGATCGGCGTGGCGCTGCTGGTCGGCTTCCGGCCCACCGCCGGGCCGGGCGAGTGGCTGGCCGCGGCCGGTTTCCTGGTGGCGGTGACCTTCGCACTCGTCTGGTTGTCCGTCGCGCTCGGTCAGGCGAGCGGGACCGTCGAGACCGCGAGCAACCTGCCCATGCCGCTCATTCTGCTGCCCTTCCTCGGCAGCGGGTTCGTCCCCACCGACTCCATGCCGGCCGGTCTGCGCTGGTTCGCCGAGTACCAGCCGTTCACGCCGATCATCGAAACCCTGCGTGGCCTGCTGATGGACAAGCCGATCGGGAACAACGCGTGGACCGCGCTCGCCTGGTGCGCCGTCATCGCGCTCGGCGGCTACCTCTGGTCGAAACGACTGTTCAACCGCGAGTCCTGAGCAAGCACCACCCTCCATCGGGCTGGCCCAGATCAACGCGCGGCTGTCGGCCTACCGGGACGCCCTCGGCATGGACGTTGGCCCGGCACCACGCCGCCGGTGGCGGCACCTGGAACCGCTACCTCGGAGGCCGTAACGCCGAACCGTAACTCACCTGCTCATGACGACTTCGATCGCTTACTGTCACGACGTGCCTGCGCCTGAGCTGACCGCTGACGACGACCTCCACGTGATGATCCGCTGCCATGACAACCCGGGAGTGTGCGTCCGGCTGCACAGCCGTTCCTTTCCCGACGAGTACGGCATCGGTTTCGCGGTCGAGGCCCACGCAGAGGGCCTGCACGCCGAACTGCCTGGCGTTGAGGTATGGGTCTGGGACGACGCCTGGCTTCCTGACTTCATCAGTCAGCTCGCCGCCGACTACCGCGGCTGGGCCGGCGAGCGGACCTGGCAGACCAACCACCTCACCGTCCGCGCCACCTTCCACTCCCGCGGTCACGTGGCACTCAGCTGGGACCTTCAACCCTGGGTATCCCGCTCCGACGCCTGGCGAGCGTCGATCACCACCTGGCTCGAAGCCGGGGAGCAGATGAGCAATCTCGCTGCGGACCTCGGCGAGTTCCTACCCATCCCACGCCCGGCCAAGTAGCCGCCTCGGCGTCACCGCGCCGACGACCACGTCATTCTTTGAGCGCCCTTGAAAGTAAGCGAGCGTTCGCTTACTTTATCGCCATGGGAACGCCTCCAGGGCAGGAAGGTCGACGGCGGATGGGGCGTCCTCCGGCCGCCGAGTCCGGCGATACCCGTGCGGCGGTGCTGGACGCCGCGCTGGCGCTGTTCGCACGTCATGGCTTTGCCGGCACCTCGGTTCGGGCGATCGCGCGCGCCGTCGGCCTGAGCGACGCAGCGCTCTACCGACATTTCCCGAGTAAGCAAGCCATTTTCGATGAGGTGCTGCGGCAGGCGGGCGCCGGGCTACTGACCAGCACGCTGGCCGGGATCGATGCCGCACTTGCCGAGCAGGACCCGCCAGCGCTTCTGCGCGCGGTCGCCGAGGCGCTGATCCGGGCCTGGGATGAGCCACGGGCCCGGCAGATAGCCAGCGTTGTCGCGCGGGCGCTCGGCGACACCCACGTCGAAACCATCACCGCGACCATGCAGGTCCGGGACCAACTCGCCGCGCTGTTCCGTCGCTGGATCGACCAAGGGCACGTCGCCTCGGCCAAGGGCTCGCCGGACCAACTGGCCTGGGAGTTGTTCGCGCCGAGCGCGTATGTGCGGCTGCTCTACCTGCACGCCGAAGCGGACGCCGCCACCCGCCTCGCGGGTCACGAACTCGTCCGCCGTCATCTGGAGTTCTTCATCGACACCGTATTCAACGGCACTGATGACAAGGAGACTCGATGAAGGTGTTGGTCTTCGGCGCGTCGGGATCGACCGGCCGACGATTGGTCGATGCCGCTGTCGGACGCCGCCACAGTGTCACGGCGTTCGTGCGAAACCCTGCGGCGTTCCAGAATGGCCAGGGCATCGAGGTGTTCCGCGGCGACGTCGCCGACCGCCATGCCGTCGCCCGGGCAATGCCGGGCCAAGCAGCGGTGCTCTGCGTGCTCGGCGCCGCAACCCCGCTACGCCGCGATCCGACCCTCGTCGCGGGCGTGCGGCACATTACCGAGGCGATGGTCGACGCCGGCGTGCGCCGACTGGTGTACCTGTCGTTTCTTGGCGTACCCGCAGGACGCCACCAACTCAGCGCACTCGGACGGATCGTGGTAGCTCCAGTGCTGCTGCGCAAGGTCGCCGCCGACCACGCCGAGAAGGAGGAGATCATCCAGCGCAGCGGGCTGGACTGGACGATCGTTCGTCCGCCGCGCCTGACCAACGGGCCCAGGACCGGGACCTACCGGCATGGAGAGGCCATACACGCCAGCCAGATCGTGCTGCGGATCTCGCGCGCCGACATCGTGGACTTCATGCTCAGGCAACTCGATGACCTGACCTACCTGCACCGCGCGCCGGCGGTGATGCCGTAGGAGGGCCTAGATATAGCCCTCACCGGGTGCCGCTACGCCGGTGGGCGGGCGGGCGCGGGGGAGGGTGGCTGCGCGTACGAGGGCGTACCGCGTTCGTACTTGGTCAAGGGCTGGGCCTGAAAGGCCCAGCCCTTGACCGTCTCTCCGGACGGCAATCTTGACGCCTGCCGTGAACCTGTCGTCGGGGTTCGAGCCGGAACTACCTGCTCAGCGAAGCGGGATCCCGGCTCGACGAGCGGCTTGCTGACCGCCGAGCACCGGCAGGGAGAGGTGACTGACCTGGGTGTTGACCGTGATGGTCGGTCGCGATGCCAGCGTTTCGGCCGAGTAGCTGCGGTAGCTGCCGACGAGGATGACGCCGATCCGGTTGCCGGCGGAGAAGACGTAGTCCTCCGGCAGCAGGGGAATGCTGATCTCGTACATCTGGCCGGGTGTCATGGGCTCGGGCGCCGCGACCGAGTTGCGGTTCTGCCCGTCGCGGATCCCCTTGGTCACCCGCCATTGCGTGACGTTGGTCGGCCGGTACGCGACGGGCCGGTAGCACCCGTCGTCGAACGGGCTCGACTCGCCGTAGCACTCCTCGGGCAGCGTCGTCTGGAGGATTCCGTCGCCGGTTCGATTGTTCTGCGTGCTCGGTCCATACTCGACGAGCATCGCGCCGAAGTAGGCCCCGTCGAGGCTCGACGACGCGGTCAGGTTGATTTCGGGGGTGCCGGAGATACGCAGGTCCTCGGCCAGCGGCGGGGACAGGAAGGCCAGGCGATTCCCGTTCGGCTGGTCCGGGTTGTTGATCATCGCGGTTTCGAGTTGGCTGGGGTTGTCGACGAATGAACGGGTCGTCGGCGCGCCCCCGGCGGGGGTGAGTGCGAGTTGCCCGGCACTGTCGGCGCCGGGACGCAACCACATGTTGACGTTCCCCGTACGCGGGATCGGCCAGTCGGCGTGCTGCTCCCAGACGCCGACGGACGGTTCCACATCGACCTTCGGCTCATCCATGATTCCGTTGCTGATGCCGTGGAGCCAGTAGTCGAACCAGCGGTGGAGCGTGTCGACCCACACGTCCCGGCGGAAGTCGAACGGATCGATGTGACCGACCCGGCCGACCCACAGCTTGCGCGGGATGTCGTACGTCTTCAGCGCCTGCCAGAACTTGCTGAAGTGGTCGGCCCGGACGTTGTCGTCCTGGATGCCGTGGACGAGGAACACGCTGGCTTTGACGTTCGCGGCGTCGTCCAGGTAGTTCCGCTCGTGCCAGAATGGCGTGTAGTCGCCGTGCTCGTCCCCGTCGTTGGCGCCAATCTCATTCCAGACCGGCGCACACCTGGCTTGACGGGCCGGGTCGTCAGCCGTGATGGTCCGGGCGAGCGACCCGAGGTAGTTGTTGCCACGCGTGACGATGCCGTTGCCGCGGGTGTAGTCGTAGTAGTTGTACGGCCCGGCGATGGGAACAACGGTGGACAGGCCGTCAACGCCGGACACCGCTGCGGCCATCGCCAGCGACCCGTCGTACGACTTCCCGATCATCCCCGACTTGCCGTTGTGCCAGTCGACCACGACCGGATCGCCGTTGGAGTCGTGCGCGTTGCGCCGGCCGTTGAGCCAGTCGATGACTGCCGGTCCGGAGGCGTTCTCGTTTGCGCCCTGAATCGTCGGGCAGCCGGTGGAACCGGCCGTGCCGCTCATGTCGACGAGTGCGACGGCGTAGCCACGGGGCACGAAGTAGTTGTCGTAGAACAGCGGCCAGCGGTCGAGAAGGCCATCACCATCGATATCGGCCTTGAGTTCGGATTCGTTCCCCCGCCCCAAGGTGGCGTAGTACGGACTGTTGTCGATGATGACGGGCACCTTCAGGCCCTGCTCGGTGGCAGCTGGGCGGATGAGGTCGACACGGATGACGTCCTTGACGCCGTCCCGATCGCTGTCGAAGTCGGTATCGACCCAGATCCGTTCGCGGATCGCATCAGCGTAGCCGAACGCCGGCTGGGTGACTCCGCCTTCCACGACGATCGTCGGTGTCTCGACCCGCTCGGCGGCCGCCGGCGCCGTCACGGCTAGCAGCGTAATCGCTGCGCCGACCGAAACGATCGCCCTCATGTTTTCCCTCCTCATCCGGCCCGTGGGCAGCACTCACCCGGCGCGCCGACTCGATTAATATCCGCACGCTACGAAAAGGCCGATTGATCGTCATCAGGCAGATGCACGAAGTCCGTGGCGCGCCGCATAGACATCTGCCGAGACAGGTTGTGGCTCGAAGAAGTCGGCGGCGAGGAGAGCCTCGGCCTGGCAGCGCAGGACGCCGTCCGGCTGTCTGACGTCCGCTCGGGTGCCGGGTCGATGCCGGCGTCGGCGCGGATCTCCAGGGCCGTCGATGCGCCGGTGTCCCATGAGCTGTGCTCCGGTGTCCTACCGCGGCCCCACTATCCTGTGCCGGTGATCAGCACCAGGGTGCGTGTGGCGGTGGCGGCCTTCACGGCCGGGGCAGCATTGGCCGGATGCGCCCGCGAGGGGTCGGACCGCCCGGCGGCCGAATGGAAGCCCCCGGCCGCGACGACGTCGAGCGCCACGGCATCGCCGAGCGCCACCGAGCCGGGCGTGGCCCCGCCGGTCGAGCTGCGGCTGGCTTTCGCAGGCGACGTACACTTCACCGGCCGCACGCTGCGTCTGCTCGACGACCCGCAGACGGCCTTCGGCCGCATCGCGTCGGTGCTCGGCGACGCCGACCTCACCGTGGTCAACCTCGAGACGGCGGTGACGAACCGCGGCACTCCGCAGCCCAAACGCTATCAATTTCGATCGCCGGAAACCGCATACTCGGCGCTCCGCGCCGCGGGGATCGACGCGGCGTCGATCGCCAACAACCACACCCTCGACTACGGCCAGGTGGGGCTGCTGGACACCCTCGACGCGGCGGCGGACGCGAACTTCCCGGTGTTCGGCGCGGGGCGCAACGCCGATGCGGCGTACGCACCGTGGCTGAGCACCGTGAAGGGTGTGCGGATCGCGGTGCTGGGGATGTCGCAGGTGCACGAGCTGGCCACGCAGTGGAAAGCAACGGAAACCCGGCCGGGAATCGCGATGGCCTTCGACGAGGCTCGGGCCGTCGCCGCCGTGCGAGCAGCCCACGATCAGGCCGACCTGGTGATCGTCTTCATGCACTGGGGCGCCGAGGGCAACTCCTGCCCGACGGGGGAGATGAAGACGTTCGCCCGCCAGATCGCCGCCGCCGGGGCGGACATCGTGATCGGAACCCACGCGCACACCCTGCTCGCCGACGGTTGGCTGGGTAAGGCCTACGTGCACTACGGGCTCGGCAACTTCCTCTGGTACGGCGACTCGCACAGCACCGACTCCGGGGTCCTGCGGCTGACCGTGCTCGGACGGACGGTGACCCGCACCGAGTTCCTGCCAGCGACCGTGTCGGGCACCGGGCAGCCCGTGCTCGTGTCCGGCGCCGCCCGGCAGCGGATCGAGGACAAGATCGCCACGGCGAAGAAGTGCACCGGCCTCACGACGAAGCGGCCTTGACGCCGTCACCAAGTCTGCTCCGGCGATTACCACCCAGCGGCGCTCGCCGTGTTGCGTGGGCCGCCGCCGGGTGCACGATCGCCGTCAGTTCCGGGTACAGGTCTTCGCCAGCCGGCAGGCCGCCTCCTCGGCAACGCGCCGCTGCGACTCGGCGAGCTGGGCGTCGGTCAGTGACGCCAGGTCACCCGAAGGCAGCGGCGCGGGCGTGGCGGGAGCCCCCGGGCCGTACTGGGTGCCGACGCCGTTGCCGTTGACGCCGGCGAGGGTGCCCCAGCGGTACGTCGAACCGTCCGCGCGTTGCAGGCAGGGCGGCTTTTCCCCCTTGAGGTCGCCCGTCCCGGCGGCCCGGTAGAGGATGTTCTGGCCGGTGCCCAGCATCGCCACCCAGGCGTTCGGCCCGGGGGATCACCTCGTACACGTTGATGGCCTGCCAGTTCGGGATGTCCTGGTAGCAACTCCACCCGAAGTCGATGGACCCCTCACCCGGAGACCTGTGGCACAGGACACGATCGTCGGCTTGCCGCCCCAACTGCGTGATCATGTAGCCTGACCTGCGTGAACACTGCGCCGTTGCTGGACCGGACCCCGCTCGCGGTCCGTGTCGTCGCCGCGCGCCGTATCTGTTGTTGTTGACGGTCTGACCCCCCGGCCCGCGCCCGTGGCTGCTGCGCCACGCTGCCCGCGCGACGTCATCAACGTCTGATCTGCCCTCATTTGTGAGCCTCAATCACCGCGTCCCGCGCTCGCGCGACGCAGGTTTCGTCTGCCTGGAGCAAGGACATGACCACTCACCGCAGGCCCTCGCCTGGCCTACCCTTCGCCCGCCGGTTGCGCCCGCTCGGCGCGCTCGCGGCCATCATCTCCCTCGCGGTGCTGCTCGCCGCCTGCGGCTCGTCGACGAGCCCCGGGTCGACGGGCGCCGCCGACCCGGACGCGACGATCACGGTCGGTTCGCTGAACGAGCCGACGACGCTCAACACGGTCAAGGGCGGCAACACCGGGCACGCCCAGGTGCTGCTGCGCAACGTCGTCGAGGGGCTCACCGTGCTGACCGACGAGGGCACGGTCGAGCCGCTGCTGGCCGAGTCGTGGGACGTGTCGCCGGACGGCACGGTGTACACGTTCCACCTGCAGCCCGGCGTGACCTTCTCCGACGGCACCCCGCTGAAGGCCAGCGACGTGGTGGCCGCGCTCAAGCGGGTGACGTCCGACGAGTCGACCAGCGCCCGCAAGAAGAACCTCTCGATCATGAAGACGGTCGAGGCGCCCGACGACGCCACCGTCAAGGTCACCCTGTCGACGCGGTCGCAGTCGTTCCTGTTCTACCTCACCAGCACCGGCGCGGCTGTCACCAAGCCCGACGCCGGCAACCCGGAGACGACGGTGATCGGCACCGGCCCCTACACCCTGACCTCCTGGAAGCAGGGTGACTCCATCACGCTGACCCGCAACGACAGGTACTGGGGCACGAAGGCCAGCAACAAGCAGGTGGTGTACCGCTTCTTCAAGGACGCCACCGCCGAGAACAACGCGCTGCTCGCCGGCCAACTCGACCTGGTGACCCAGGTGTCCTCGCCGGATGTGCTCACCCAGTTCGAGAACCGGCCGCAGTTCTCCATCGTGGAAGGCACTTCGACGACGAAGGAACTGTTCAACTTCAACGACGCCGTCGCCCCGTTCAACAACCCCGACGTACGGCACGCCATCCGGCAGGCCATCGACCGCAAGGCGCTACTGACGGCGGTGTGGGCCGACCGGGGCCAGGTCATCGGCTCGATGGTGCCGCCCACGGACCCCTGGTACGAGGACCTGACCAGCATCGACGACCACAACGTGGCCGGCGCCAAGCAGCTGTTGGCCAAGGCCGGGTACGCGAACGGTCTGTCCTTCACCGTCGACTACGTACCGTCGGACGCGGTCACCATCATCGCGCAGGGGCTGAAGGGCCAGCTCGCCCAGGCCGGCATCACCATCACGCTGAACCCCGTCGACGACGCGACCTGGACCGACAAGGTCTACAAGAACCACAACTTCCAGGCCACCATCATGACCCACGTCAACCAGCGCGACCTGGTCTGGTACGGCGATCCGACGTTCTACTGGCAGTACGACAACCCGCAGGTGCAGCAGTGGGTCAGGGACTCCGAGACCGCCGCGACGCCCGACGAGCAGACCGCCCTGCTGAAGAAGGTGGCACGGCAGATCTCCGAGGACGCGGCGAGCGCCTGGCTGTTCCTCGACCCGGCCATCAAGGTCGCCAGCACCTCGGTCAGCGGCTACCAGAAGAACAACACCACGGACAGCTTCCATGTCGCGCCGATCACCAAGCGCTAGGCGATAAGCGTGTTCAGCTACCTCATCCGTCGGGCCGCCTGGCTGATCGGTTCGCTGTTCGTCGCGGGCTCGGCGGTGTTCTTCCTGCTCCGGGTCCTACCGGGTGACCCGGCCGTCACGCTGCTGGCGGTCGGGTCCTCCCCGGACCAGATCGACGCGATCCGGCACCAGCTCGGCACCGACCGGCCGGTGCTGGCGCAGTACGGCCACTGGCTGGGCGACCTGGTGACCGGGAACCTCGGGGAGAGCCTGTTCACCCAGCTGCCGGTGCTCGATCAGATCGCCGGCCGGCTCCCGGTCACCGTACCGCTGGCGCTGAGCGCGTTCGTGCTGTCGATCGTCGTGGCCGTACCGATCGGGGTGTTCGCGGCGGTACGGCGGCGGGGCCTGCTCGGGGTGGCGGTGTCGACGCTGGCGCAGCTGGGCATCGCGCTGCCCGTCTTCTGGGTCGGGATCGTGGTGGTCTGGCTGGTCGCGGTGCAGTGGCGGGCGCTGCCGCCGGGCGGGTTTCCCCGCACCGGCTGGGAGGACCCGGGAGCCGCGCTTCAGTCTCTGGTCCTGCCGGTGGCGACGCTGA
Source organism: Micromonospora sp. NPDC007271 (assembly GCF_040634005.1). Classification (NCBI taxonomy): domain Bacteria; kingdom Bacillati; phylum Actinomycetota; class Actinomycetes; order Micromonosporales; family Micromonosporaceae; genus Micromonospora; species Micromonospora sp. NPDC007271. The sequence goes on along the minus strand of NZ_JBEYER010000014.1, from coordinate 66,071 downwards.
CCATCGCGCAGGGGTCGGTGCTGGTGCGCTACGTACGCTCGGCGACGCTCGACGTGCTGAGCCAGGAGTACGTGCGCACCGCCCGCTCCCTCGGCTACAGCCTGCCGCGGGCGCTGTGGCGGCACGGACCACGCAACGGCGCCGCAACCGTGGTCCAGATCCTGGGCATCCTGCTGGCCAGCTCACTGCTGGGCACCGTGGTCATCGAGAGCGTCTTCGCCCTGCCCGGCCTGGGCTCCCTGCTGCTGGCCGGCGTGCAGGCCCGCGATCTGCCGATCGTGCAGGGCACGGTCTTCCTCATGACCGCGACCGTGCTCGTGACGGGGCTCGTCGTGGACGTCGTGCAGCGGCTGGTCGACCCGAGACTGAGAGCACGGACATGAGCACACCCTTGGTCGAAGCGGTCGAAACGATCGAGGCGCTCGACACCCCCGCCCGGCGACGCCGAGGCTGGCGCTCGCCGTCGTTCGTGGTCGGCGCGGCGCTGCTGTTGGCGGTTCTCGCCCTGGCGCTGGTGTCGCTGGTCTGGTCCCCGTACGGGCCGGACCACACCGACCCGGCGGCCCGGCTGGCCGGCCCGTCCGTACAGCACTGGGCGGGCACCGACCGGCTGGGCCGCGACCAGTTCACCCAACTGATGCTCGGCGCGCGTACCGCGATGTGGATCGGGCTGGCCTCGGTCGCGGTGGCGTTCGTCATCGGCGTCCCGTTGGGCCTGCTCGCGGCGGCCGCCGGCCGGTTCGCCGAGAACGCCGTCGTCGGCGTGATCGACATCGTGATCGCCTTCCCGACCCTGCTGTTGGCGATGCTGCTGGTCACCGTGTACGGCGCGTCGACCGCGGTCGCGATCAGCGCGATCGGGATCGGCGTCTCCGCCGAGGTGGCCCGGCTGACCCGGATCTCGGCGAGCCGGGTGTTCACCCAGGACTACGTACTCGCGGCGCGTACCTGCGGCACCGGGCCACTGATGATCCTGGTCCGGCACGTCCTGCCCAACATCTGGCACACCCTGCTGGTGCAGGCCGCCCTCGCCTTCGGCATCGCGGTCATCGCCGAGGCGTCGCTGTCGTACCTGGGGCTCGGCACACCGCCGCCCGCGCCGTCGTGGGGCCGCATGCTGCAGGAGGCGCAGTCGACGGTGAGCGTGGCCCCGTGGAACGTCCTGCTGCCCGGCCTCGCCGTCGCCGTCACGGTCGTCGGGGTCAACCTGCTCGGTGACGGCCTGCGGGAAGTCCTCGACCCGCAGCTACGGCAGGAAAGGCAGGCAGCGGACCGATGACCGTCCTGGAGACCACCGGGCTGACCATCACGCTCGACGGGCAGCCGCTCGTTCGCGACGTCTCGTTCGGCCTCGCCGCCCGCGACCGGGTCGGCCTCATCGGCGAATCCGGCTCGGGCAAATCGCTGACCGCGTTGGCACTGCTGGGACTGCTACCGCCGGGCATGCGCACGAGCGGCCGCATCCTCATCGACGGCGACGACCACCTCGGCGCGCCGGACCGGCAGTGGCGCCGGGTCCGCGGCCGCACCGTCAGCATCGTGTTCCAGGAGCCCCTGACCGCCCTGGACCCGCTGATGCCGGTCGGCCGCCAGATCGCCGGGCCGCTGCGGCTGCACCAGGGCCTCAACCGCAGCGACGCCGAGCGCCGCGCGATCGAGTGGTGCGACCGGGTGCACCTGCCCGACCCGGCCCGGCTGGCGCGGGCCCTGCCGCACGAACTCTCCGGCGGCCAACGACAGCGGGTGGCCCTGGCGATGGCCCTCGCCTGCCGGCCCCGGGTGCTCATCGCCGACGAGCCGACGACCGCGCTGGACGTGACCGTACAGGCGCAGATCCTCACCCTGCTCGACGAGCTGATCGAGGAGACCGGCGTGGGACTGCTGTTCATCAGCCACGACCTGCCGGTCGTCGCCGGACTGGCCCGCCACCTCCTGGTCATGCGCACGGGCCGGTTGGTCGAATCCGGCCCGGTCGACGACGTGCTGCGCCGGCCCCGCTCCGACTACGCCCGGCAGCTCGTCGCGAGCGCCGCCAGGGTGACCCGGCTGGCCCGGCCCAGCGTACGCAGGGAGGACCGATGAGCGAACCGATTCTCAGCGGGCATCAGCTCACCCGATGGTTCCCGGGCCGCACCCACCCGGCGCTCGACGGAGTGGACGTCACCGTGCGGCGGGGGACCAGCCTCGGGATCGTCGGCGAGTCGGGCGCCGGGAAGTCCACCCTGCTGCGGCAGCTGCTCGGCGTGGACCGTCCGACCTCGGGCGAGATCCGCTTCGCCGGCCAACCCCTCGACCGGGTCCGACACCGCGCGTTCCGTCGACAGGTCCAGGTCGTCTTCCAGGACCCCCGGTCGTCGCTGAACCCCCGCATGTCGGTCGCGTCGATCGTCGCCGAGCCGCTGCGCTCGCTGCGCATCGGTACGGACCGGGCGGCCCGCGCCGAGCGGGTCGCCGAGGTGCTCACCGCGGTGGGGCTGCGCCCGGAAGACGGACGGCGCTACCCGCACGAGTTCTCCGGCGGCCAGCGTCAGCGCATCGCCATCGCGCGGGCGCTCGCACCGGCCCCGCGGATCCTGCTCGCCGACGAGCCCGTCAGCGCCCTCGACGTCTCGGTCCGGCTGCAGATCATCGACCTGCTCAAGGATCTCGTCGACCGGCTCGGGCTCACGCTGGTGCTGGTCTCGCATGACCTGGCGATCGTCAGCCAGCTGTGCCAGGAGGTGCTCGTCATGCGCCACGGCCGCGTCGTCGAGCGCGGCCCGACCGCGGACGTGCTGACCAACCCCGCCGCCGAGTACACCCGTGCCCTGCTGGCGGCCATCCCGCAACTGCCGCTCGACCTGTTGGAGGAACCGTGACCTTTGTTGATCAGTGGCGGACCTGGCACGCCGAACGCGAGGCGGCCGTGTCGGCGCCGGGCGGGGACCTCTCGCTGACCGGCACTCACTGGCTGGCGGGGCGCACCCAGATCGACGGGATACCCGGCACCTGGTGGACCGACGGAACCGACGTACGGGTGTCCGGCGTCGAAGGCCTGCTCGTCGACGGCGTACCGGTCGCCGACGGCGTGCTGCGCCCCGACCAGCGACTCATGGCGGGCGACGTCGAGCTGAAGATCATCCGCCGCGGCGGCGACCTGGCGGTACGGACGTACGACCCGCACGCGCCGGCGGTGCGCCGGTTCGCCGGCATCGACGCGTACCTCCCCGACCCCGCCTGGGCGGTGACCGCCGAGTTCACCCCGGCCGGCGCCGACCGGACGGTGCGCACCGAACACAGCCACTCCGACCGGCTGGCGGACTACCCGATCGTCGGCACGTTCACCTTCACCGTTGACGGCCAGCACGCCGAGTTGGTCGCGCTGTACACCGGCCACGAGGGCGAAGCGCACATCACGTTCCGGGACGCCACCAGCGGACGCGAGAGCTACGGCGCGGCCCGGTTTCTGTTTCTGCCGCTGCCGGCGACGGCGGGCCCGGTGACGCTGGACTTCAACCGCGTCACGTTGCCGCCGTGTGCGTTCTCCGATGCCTTCATCTGCCCGCTGCCGCCCCCGGGGAACGTGCTGCCGTTCGCCGTCCGGGCCGGCGAGAAGGCAGTGCGTGATCAGCCAGCCGGCCAGGCGCCCCTTTCGGACAGCTGACGAAGGCGGTCGGAGGATCGAGCCGGCCTGTCACCGGTGTTCACGAGTACATCAGGTGCAGCGTCATCCCGGCGTCGGCGTGCGCCAGGTTGTGGCAGTGGTTGGCCCACATTCCGGGGTTGTCGGCCAGGAAAGCCACCTCCCAGACGTCGCCGGGGCGTACGTCGAAGGAGTCCAGCCACAACGGACTCCCGGTCGCCGGCTCTCCGTTGCGGGACAGCACCAGGACGTGATGGCCGTGCAGATGCCACGGGTGCACCACGAGGGATCGGTTCACGATCGTGAACGTGACGATGTCGTCGAGGCGTACGACCTGGGGCGGGATGTCCGGGTCGGCGGCGCCGTTGACGGTGTGGGCGTACCGGGGAAACAGTCCGTGCAGGTCGAGGCCGCGGTCGAGGACGAGGGTGAACTCCCGGTCGAACCGGGACCACGGCACCGGAGAGGCGACGCCGTAGGTGAGCGGATCCAGCACCGGCCACGCGCCGGTCGCCGCCGACACCGCTCCGGTCGAGTAGACGGCCCGTCCGTCGACGAACAGCGCCACCGGCGTGGCGGGCGCGGTGAACACCAGGTCGTAGCGTCCCCCGGCCGGGATCAGCACGGCGGTGTCCACCAGCGGCGTCGGGCCGTTCAGGTCGGATCCGTCGATCGCGGCGACCCGGAACCGGGTCCCGGCCAGGGCGTACCGGTGGGTGGTGCTGTCGGTGTTGATCAGCCGCAGCCGCACGGGCACCCCGGCCCCGACGGGTTCCGTCCTCGGTGTGGGCAGCGGACGGCCGGAAAGGGTGTGCACCGGCACCGTGATGTCGACCCCGGTCACCGGTGCCGGACGCACCACCAGCACACCGTAGAGCCCCATCCGCACGCCGACGTCGGACACCGCATGCGTGTGGTACCAGTACGTGCCGGCCTGATCGGCGCGGAACCGGTAGACGAACTCCTGTCCGGGCAGCACCGCCGACTGCGTCACGCCGGGCACCCCGTCCTGGCTGTTCGGCACGTCGTACCCGTGCCAGTGCAACGTGACGCCCCGCGCGATGTCCCGGTTGCGCAGCGTCACCTCCAGGACGTCGCCGACGGTGGCGGTCAGCTCCGGCCCGGGAACCTGCCCGTTGAACGCCCACGCCGCGACGTCACGGCCGCTCACGCGCACCGTGGTGGTCCCGGCCGTCAGGGTGAACCGCCTGGTCGCTTCGCCCGCGGTCCGCGCATCCCCGGGCTGGTGATCATGCGGTACGGCGGGAGCGGCGCCCGGGGCGGCGGCCAGCCCGGTTCCGGTCACCAGCGCCGCGACCGCCACCACGACGGCCGCCCGGAACACCACCCGGGACGGGCGCGCGCCGAGGACCCGCCACGAGACGGCGGTCGCCGCGACGACCCCGGCCACCGCGAGCAGTCCCGCGCCCGCCGACGCCGGGTAGCCATGCAGGACCGTCACGAGCAGGGCGCCGCTCTCGGCGTACCCGGCGAAGAGAAGCGGGACCGCGACGGACCGGATGTCGGCCCTCGACCACTCCAGCTCGGCGCGTCTGACGCCGCGCCGCGACCTGGAGCAGTCGCCCCGCAGCAGCCGCGGCCCGGCGACGACCACCGCCGCGAGCGACAGTGGGGCGGCGATGAGGACCTTCTCCGCCGCGAACCACCAGCCGGCCCGGGCGAGCGCGGTGATCGTGATCGCGCGGGCGAACGTGGCGAGCAGCGCGAAGGCGGCCAGCCCCAGGGCGAGCCGGCGGTGCCGGGCGGCCGACGCGGCGCCGCCGCCCAGCCACCCGGCGACCTCGAGGACCGCGATCACCAGGTCGGCCGCGAGCAGCGACCCGACGGTCATACCGGCTCTCCTTCCCGGACGGCCACCTGGGTGACGCCGGCCGGCGCCGGTTGGGCCAGCTTCCGCGCCGCCTGGTGGACGCTGACCACGACGTGCACCGCGATGATGCCGTTGAGCGCGTGCAGCCCGGCGATCGTCAGACCGAACGGAGTGCTGACACCCGCCGCGTCGGTGGACGCGTTCGCGAGCATGGCGATGAGCGCCTGCAGGACGACGAGGCCGAGCGGCAGGATCGCCAGCCCGACGAGCCGGCCCGGCGCCTTGGCCAGCACGGCGAACAGGGCGGTGAGCAGGGTGAGAACAGGGATGACCGCCATCCCGGTGACGCTGTGCAGGGCAAACGCGCCCTCACCCGCGGGTTTGGTGAACGCGCCCACGGCGGCGAAGACGAACTGCAGGACGAACGCGACGAGCAGCACAGTGGTGACGATGACGAGGGCCTTGCGCATGGTGACCTCCTACAGATGAGCGGGGGACAGGGCCTGGGCGACGTGATCGGTGGCCGTGATCGCCCCGTACGCGACGAGCCGCACGAGGTCGGCGTCGTCCGGATGGGACAGCCGCCACAGGGCGACGTCGCCCGCCCGGATCGCGCTGGGCGCGAACGCCGCCAGCAGCGCGATCCGCGTCCCGACGCGGTCCGTGCCGGGCAGGTCCCGGATCAGATCGGTGGCCCACTCCGCGGGCCGGGCCGGGTACCGTCCGTCCTCCCATCGCACGGTGGCCGTCACGGTCTGGCGCGCCACGTCGCCCAGGAGCTCGCCGCCCTGCATGGCGGCCCTTTTCAAAGACGCGTACGCGACGCCGACCGGGCTGTCCCCGGCCCAACCCGGTGGCGCCGCCCTGCCGGGGCCGAGGAGCGGGAGGCTGCGGCCGGCCTCCTTCGGCTCCCGAGCCGTCCTCGCGTAGAGCCGGCCCCCGACCGACCGCACCACCGCAGAGCGCTGCAGCCCGCCGGGCAGCAGGTCCGGGTCGAGCAACGCCGAGACGATCCGGTTGACGAAGTGGAAGGCGAGCAGGGTGCCGGTGACCTCAGGCCCGTGCGGGCTGGACCAGTCGGCGGCTACGGGGCTGCGGCTTGCCTCGGCCCAGGCGGCGAGCTCGGCGTACCTCGGCTCCGATGGGGCCTCGCCCCGGGCGATGACCTCGGCCAGCTCGTGCTCGCCGAGCGCGTGCAGCAGCATCACGTGGGCGTCGACGCAGAACCGGCAGCGGTTGGCCCGGGACACCGCCGACGCGACGAGCTCGCGGTCGACCCGGGACACCTCCCCGGCGAGCAGAGCTTCGCGCATCAGCGCCCAGGTCGCGGCCAGCACCTCCGGAACGGCCGAGAGCGCCTGGAAGGTGGGCACCGGCCCGAGGAACTCGTCCCGCAGCTGCCGGTACACCTCCGACGTGAGACCGGTCGCCGCCGACGCCCTCGCGGGAGTGAAGAAGCGGTATGTCATGGGCTCGATGCTCGCCTCGGCGGACGGAGAAAACGTCGTGCCGCCGCAGGCACTTGCCCAACCGCCGATACCGCATCCGCAGTACGCCCCAGCTACCGCAAACGCGGGATGCTCCCTGGCGACGGCCGTTCTACAGTGCGATCATGCGCCGCGATCTGCCGTACGCCCTCAGCGGCCTCGCCCTCGGCGTCCTGCTGCTCGGCAACGCCGCGCTCGCTCCGGACGCCGCACCGGTCCGGGCGACCGACGTCGCCCTGGTCCTGGTCATGGCCGCGGCCCTGGCGGTCTGCCGCCGGAACCCGGTGGTGGCGCTGAGCGTGGTGACCGCCGCCATGCTCGCCGTCCACGTCCGGGTGCACCCCGGGGTGTCCGCCGCGTTCCCCGTCCTCGGCGCGGTCTACGTCGCCGCCTGGCGCGGGCACAGATCGGCCCCCGCCCTGGCCAGCCTCGTCTTCCTCGGCGGCTTCCTGGCCCGCGACATCTCGGTCGCGTCCGCCGACCGGCCCGACCAGCAGATCGCCGAGCGGACCGCCCTGCTGCTGGGCTGGTTTCTGGCGGCCAACGTCGCCGGGCTCGTCGCACGGCAACGCCGGGCGTACCTGAGACAGGTCGAGCAGCGGGCGATCGAGGCCGAACGCACCCGCGAGGAGATGGCGCTGCGCCGCGCCGGAGAGGAGCGCCTGCGCATCGCCCGCGACCTGCACGACTCGCTGACCCACAGCATCTCGGTGATCAAGGTGCAGGCCGGGATCGCCGTGCACCTGGCCCGCAAGCACGGCGAGGAACCGTCGGCCGCGCTGCTCGCGATCCAGGAGGCCAGCAGCGCCGCCATGCGGGAACTACGGGCGACGCTGGGCGTCCTGCGCTCACCCTCCGACAGGGACAGCGTCGGGCTGGCCCGGGTGGGCGAGCTCGCCGAGCGGACCCGGGCGGCCGGCGTACCGGTGCACCTGACCGTCACCGGTCAGCCCCGGGACCTGCCCGTCGAGGTCGACCAGGCCGGGTATCGCGTCGTCCAGGAGGCCCTGACCAACGTTGCCCGCCACGCCGGCCCCGCCACCGCGCAGATCCACATCGAATACGCCCCGGCACAGCTGACCGTCTCGGTGACCGACGACGGCCGGACGTCGCCGGCCCGGCCGGTGACACCCGGGGTGGGCCTGCGCGGCATGCGGGAACGAGTCACCGGACTGGGCGGCACGCTGCATGCCGCCGGCCGCGACGGCGGCGGGTTCGCGGTACGGGCCACGTTCCCACTGGACGGTGCGGCATGACCGAGCGCTTGCGTGAGGTCCAGCCAGCTCAGTCCGCCACGGATCGTGGCGGCTCCGACCGCAGGGAGGAGCCGGCATGATCCGGGTTCTGCTCGCCGACGACCAGGCTCTGATGCGGGCCGGATTCCGGGCCCTGCTCGACGCCGAGGACGACCTGGAGGTCGCCGGCGAGGCCGCCGACGGCGCTTCGGCCGTCGAGCTGTCGCGCCGCCTGCGGCCCGACGTCGTGCTGATGGACGTGCAGATGCCGGGACTCGACGGCATCGAAGCCACCCGACGCATCGCCGCCGATCCCGACCTCGCCGCGGTGCGTGTCCTCATCCTCACCAACTACGGGCTCGACTCGTACGTCTTCGCCGCGCTCCGCGCGGGTGCCAGCGGCTTCCTCCTCAAGGACGCCGACCCCGCCGACCTGCTGCAGGCCATCGCCGTCGTGGCTCGCGGCGATGCGCTGCTCGCCCCGGCGGTCACGCGTACGCTCATCAGCGAGTTCGTCGCCGGACCGCCGCCGGCCGACCGGGCGGCCGGACGCGATGTGCTGACCGCCCGCGAACAGGAGATCGTCGAGCTCGTCGCCCGGGGGTTGGGCAACGACGAGATCGCCGAGCGCATGGTGATCAGCCCGTTGACCGCCAAGACACACGTCAACCGGGCGATGACGAAGCTGCACTGCCGCGACCGTGCCCAGCTGGTCGTGTGGGCGTACGAGTCGGGCCTGGTCACGCCGCGTCGCCGGTGACACCACCTCGCCGTGCGCGGACGACAGCGGGCGTGCCCGGGGTCGGCGCACCATCGACCAGGGCGCTCAATCGGGCGGCGGACTCGTCGGTCAGACGGTAGACGCCCTGGAGGCTGACGGCGCGTTCGAGACGGCCGTTTACGACGTACTTCAAGGTGCGTTCTTCTCCGCGTCGGTTGCGCCAGGTCAGCGTGCCGAGCAGGTCGCCGGGAACGGCGACGTCGAAGCGGACCGGTGTCGCCTCGACATGTACCGGGCTCGCCCCGCATCCACCGGAGCCGAGCATCGCCCACGCGTCGTGGCCCGGATAGGCCGGATCACGCCATGTTGCTGGAGCGGGGCCGCAACAGTCACGCTGGTGCTTGTCGACGACGCGGAGACGGCTCACCACGTAGACCACGCACCGGTTGACGTGCAGCGCGAAGACATCGTCGCCGACACCGACGCTGGTCCAGCTGGGCAGAGACTGGTGCACTCCGCTGAATGCCACCGGGGGGCGTTCGCCGACACGATGTCTGCGGAGCTCCCGGCAGACGTCGTGGGTCCACAATGTGGTGAAGGCAGCCGACATGGCCGTGATCATAGAAGCGACGACTGACAGCCCCGATCCATCGCACGGCGTGCTGCGGCGACGGGATTTGAACCGCGGAAAACCCACCCGCTGCCTGGCGCGTTTTCTGGAGCTCGGTTGGCAATGCACGTGGCGGCCCGGCGAGGTGCGACGCGAGATGAGGGCAGGCACCTGTGTGATCCAGGTCACCGCCTCGCCTCTCACTGGGCCACCCGCCCGACCGTCCACTGTGCGAGTGAGCTGGCCGGATCTGCGACTCCGGCAGTCCGGAGTTTCTCGTCCCGCCGGCCCCGGTCCCGGTGCGCCCACCGCCCGCCTGCCGACGGGGGCCGGTCGTGTCGGTCACTACTGTTAGCGTGCGCTGCGTTGTTGATCGTGGCCAATTCGTCACGATATCTGGCTCTTGCCACTGCGGAGGGTATTCCTGATGGGCTGGCTGCCGGTGGGAGACTCGCACGAGATCTCTCTCGTGGACGGAAAGGTGGCGGCCCGGTCCACCGGCCCACGGGCCACCGGTCGTCCACTGAAGACGCTGCCGAAGGTGCTGCGGGACAACCCCGAGGTGGACCGGTTGCGCCAGCTCGCCCAGTGGCTGGACCGGCACACCGCGGAGTGCCTGGCCAAAGTCGACGCCTGGGTGGTGTCCTCGCTACCGGTGCCGACCGGGCTGCTGGCCCGGATCTGGCCGGATCCGGCCTGGCGGGACGCGCTGCGCGACCTCGTGGTGCTCGGCGACGACCCGGCCGAACCGGGCTTCCTCCGGGACGTCACCGCCTCCGGTGACCTGCGCATGGTCAACCTCGACGGGGAAACCGTCCGGCTCTCGCCGGCCAGCGCCACGCTGCCCCACCCGGTGCGCCTGCCCGACCTCGTCGACCTGCGCGAGTTCGCCGACGAACTGGACGTCACCCAGCGGGTCGAGCAACTGCACCGAGGCACCTGGGGCAAACCCGCCGACCTGAAGGAGCGTGACACCACGATCACCGACTTCCGCGGCACCACCGTCCCCAACCGGCTGGCCGCCCGGGCCGCCACGCTCGGCTTCCGGGTCTCCGGCTCGCGGATCAGGTGCCGGGTCTGGGAGGCCGGCCGCACAGTCGAGGCCGCCATGTGGTTCGACGAGGACTACTGGGACTCGGAGGCGACTCTGGGCGTCCTCTCGTGGTCGGTCGTGGACGGACCGACGCTGCGGTTGACCGAGGTCGGGCCGGTGGCCTGGTCGGAAGGAATGCGGATGGCGACGGCCCTGTCCGGCGCCGTGACCGGAACGGGGAAGAAGGCGTGACCGGGATGACGACCATGTCGGGCGAGGACTCCGCCGAGAGCCTGCTGGCCGCCGGCGCGGTGCTGCCGATCGACACCGCCGGAGCCGGCGACCGGGCGGTGCCCCTCACCGCCCGCACCTACCGGCACCCGGCCCTCGACGACCGGCCGGTGGTCCGCCTGGTCGACGCCGCCCTCGGCGAGGGCGAGGACATCGCCGTCGGGTTCCTCGGCCTGGCACCGGATGCGGAGCCGGCCGTCGTCGGGCTGGGCCAGCGCCGCCCGTTGGCCTTCCCCGAGTGGGTGCTGGTACACCACCCGGCGGACGGCCGGCACGCGTTGGCGGTGGTGCCGGAGTTGCAGAAGCTGGCCAAGCAGGTACGGTCGCGGCCGAAGGCCGCCCTGGACGGGCACCAGAGAGTCGCCGACCGGTTCGCCCGTACGCTGCCGCACTTCCTGCCGACGTTCTTCGAGCAGGCGGCGCGGGTGTTCCTGGCCGCCGGGCAGGACACCTACGCGACGCAGCTGTTCAACAAGGCGCGTAAGGCGGAGGCGCAGCACGGCCTGCCGGTCGACCTGAACCGGCTGGACGAGGTCTACGTGGAGTTCGCGTCGGCCAAGGTGGTGTCCGCGACCGCGTTGGCCGGCTACGCGAAGGAACTGTCCGCCCAGTTGTCGGCCGACGAGGCGCTCGACCGGTTCTGCCGGCTGGCGCTGCGGGCCGCGGCCGCCGGCGTCGTTCCGTCCACCCAGTCAGGGAGCGCGGTGAACCGGCTGGTCCGGACGGCCACCAAGGCCGCCGGCAAGGCCGGCGCCGCCGCCGTCGCCGACCGCGAGGCCGCCTACCTGGCCGAGCTGCTCCGGCTGCCGGTGGCCGCCGAGGCGCCGGCCGGCTGGTGGAAGGCGCACCTGCCGGCGGTGACGGCACTGGCCGGCCGCGACCCGGCGATCCGCGGCAGCCTGCTCGACCTGATGCCCACCGACCGGGACAACCTGGTCACCTGGCTGGGCCTGTTGACCGACACCGGTGCGCTCGCCGGACTGTTCGACCCACACGTCCCGGGCCCGGCCCGCCCACAGGACGGCTCCGTCGGCTGGCTGCGCCGCTTCGTGAGCCGCGCCAACTCCGGCCACTACCGCCGCCGGGTGCCGGAGCTGTATCCACTCGTCGAGCGGATGGCCGACCGGCTACGCGCCGAACTGACCGGCAGCGGCGAGACCCTCGCCGCCGACGGCGACCTGGACCTGCTCGACCTGCTGCTCGCCCTCGACCTGCCGGTGGCCCCGCCGAAGGAACGCGACGCCCTGGACCTGGCGCACTGGGTCGAGGTCGAGGGCGACCGGGACCTGCTCGCCGTGGCCGGCGACGACCGGTTCACCGCGGCCCTGCGCCGGGGCCTCGACCAACTCGACGACCAGCCGCCCGCCCTGCGCCGGATCGTCGAGACGCCGGGCATCCGGCCGTTGCTCACCGACTGGCTGCGGGCCCGGATCCGCGACCGGTTCGCCACCGGGCTGCCCTACCTGCCCGAGTCGGTGGACTGGTTGGGCCGGCTCCCGGTCGAGGCGCTGCGCCTGGTGTTCGACGACCTCGACCGCTCCGGTGACCCCGGCCGGGGCGGCGACCTCGGGCAGACTCTCGGCGTTGACCTCACCGAGCACGTCGCCCGCAGCCTGCGCGGCGGGATCATCGAGGAACTGGGCTGGCCGGACTGGGAGCTGGCCTGGCAGGAGGTGACCGGCGGCGACCACCGGGTGGAGGTGACCCGGCAGGAAGCCTGGCCGTACCTGATCGTGGGCGGGCCGACCAGGGTGCGCGTGCTCGGCGCCGAGGGCATCGTGCTCCGCCACGACCTGCGCATCCCGGCCGGTGACCTGTGGGGCCAGCCGGGCTACCACTACGTCGACGGCCAGTTGCTGGTCTACTGGGAGTCCCGGGCGCTCAGTTACAACCTGCGCGGCTACTGGCACTCGTCGCCCGGCGAGCCGCAGCCCATCCTCGGCGACACCCGCGGCCTCCAACGGCGCCGGAACGAGATCACCCTGCCGCTGCCCGCCGGCGGGCGGACCACCGGCGGCGGCGTGGTGCACGCCGGTGACAGCGCGGTCCCGTCCGAGCTGCCGGTCATCACCGACGGCACCTCCTACTGGGTCTACCGCCACAACGAGGACGACGGCAACTACGGCTGGCACGAGTACGACCCCGCCAGCAACACCCACGGCCGGCGCAGCCTGCCCGGCTTCCTCGGCGACCTCCCGGCCGACGGAAGCCACCTTCAGGAGTCGGCGAGCTGGCTGCGGCCAGCCCTGTCCGGCCGGGCCACACCGGCCGCCGTTCCGGTGGACGGTCTGCTCGGTTGGCGGGTGGTCACCCTGCCGGACGGCTCGGTACGCGGCGAGGACCTGGCCGGCCGTACCGTCACCGTGGCCGCAGGGCAGGAGCCGATCGCGGCGCTGGTGCTGCCCGGCGACGACCGACCGCGAGCCGTCCTCAAGGGGTTCGTCCTGGTTGACCCGGACGGGGTGGTGACGGCTGCCGACGGACCCCCGTCCAGCCGGGCCTACACCCCCGGCATGGTCCCGCTGCCGGGAGAGAAGTTCCTCGGCAACATGCTGCCCCGGGACCCGGCCGGCTCCGCCGCCCTGCGCCGGATGGACCGGGACACCGTCGCCGCGCTGCTCAAGGTAGCCGTCGACGAACGCCTCGCCGTCCTGGCCGAGAAGGCCGCGCGGGCCGCAGCCCGGGCGACGACCCGATCGGGTCTGACCGCGGCCACGCAGGCCATCACCGGCCTGCCCGTCGCCGTCCCGGCGCACCTGGTCGGCGTACCGGCCGGCTCCGCCGGCTCCGGCGCATCCACCACCGGTGCCACCGACGACGAAGACGACAAGGACGCACTGGTCGAGCTGGTCCGCTCGACGTTGCCGGCGGTCAGCCACGACGCGGTGCTGGCCGGGGTGGCCGGGGCGCTGCGGCTGGCCGCCCGGGTCCGCACCGACCTGGACGCGGTGACCGAGCGGCTCACCAGATCGCTGTCCGCCCCGAAGACGGTTTCGCCGGCGGCCACCGCGGCCGGGCCCACCGACAAGCAGCTCACCGGGGCGCTGGACGGCCTGCGCGGCTCGGCCTACGGGGGGAGCAACTCGCCCCAGGTCTTCACCCAGTTCCAGGCGTTCGCCGCCCAGCGGTCCGCCATCACCGGGCACGAACCCGGCGTACGGCTGCACCTCGACGGACCGTCGCTGCCGAACGCTCTGGACTGGTGGCCCCTGCTCGGCGGCGTCGCCGCGGTCGCCTACCGGGCCGTCGCGGCGGTCACCCTCGACGAACACCGGGAGACGCTGCGCGCCCTGCTCACGGAGCTGGACCGGCTCGACCTGAGCACGGCGGCAGAGCCGACCCGGTGGCGCCGGTTCACGCTGCACCTGCTGGACGACGACCTGAACAACCCCGACGGCACTCGCCGGTACCCCAGGCCGGGCATCCTGCCGCTGCCCGACGGGGCGTTCATCGCCGTCCTCAATTCCAGTGGCACGGCCACCGGCTACCTCTTCGACGCGCTGTACCACGACCCGGCCGGCGTGTTCGCCGTGCCCGAGCCATACACGGTGCAGTCCTCGGCTCCGGTCGGCGACGAGCGGCCGGCCGGCTGGCTGGCCGGCTTCCTCACCGAATGGGCGGAGCGCGGCCCGCTGCCCTGGCGGCCGGACACGGCCGAGCGGTTCGCCGAGCTGACCGGCGTCACCGCCACCGCCGCGAAGCTGGTGCTGGCCGGCCTGCCGTACGTGGACTCGGCGCAGACCATCCCGACCGAGCTGCGCAAGGCGCTCGGAGTCAAGCAGGTCGCCGAGGTCAAGGTGGCCTTCGGGATGCTGAACGAGGCCCGCCCGGGGGTCCGGCGGGCCGTGGTCTCGGCGCTGCTGCCGGACGACCCGGCCCGGCTGTGGGCCGACGGCCCGGACGTGGCCGCCGCCGCGGCGGTCTGGAACACCGCCCTGGGGCGCCGGGTGGTGGTGCCCGAACAGCTGCTCACCGAGGCGGTGCGCGCGATCCGGACCGGCTGGGGACCCGCGAAGGCGTTGCCGGCGCTGCTCGACCCGGCCCGTTCGGTCGAGCTGAGCACCGACCTCGCCTTCCAGATCAGGGGCGACCGGGCCCGGCAGGTCGACGGCCGCGCGACGGGCTTCACCGGTGAGGTGCTGCGCTCCACGGTCGCCCTGGCGGCCTGGGTGGCCCACCACACGCCGGTCGGCGACCCGTGCCGGGCCGCGCTGCCGGCCGCGTTGGCCGCGATCCGGGACCGGCTGACCAACCCCGGCCTGCTGCTCGACCTCGACCAGTACGTCTCCCTGCCCACCTTCCGCCAGGTGGCGGGCACCCCGTCGGAGACCGGCCCTGGCTGGGAACGGTACGGCGCCATCGTCCTGGCCACCTCCGACAACCAACCGTCGCCCGCGCTGCGGCCGGACCTGCTCGACGCCGAGGGGACAGACCCGTACCTGCCGGCGCTGCGGCGGGACGCGGCCAAGCCGTACCCGACGGAGGCGGCCCTGCGCCTGGTCCGCGACCCGCGCTTCGCCGCGCTGCTCGGCGATCCGGGGGAGCCGGACGGCGGCGCGCGGGCGGCGGACGGGACCTGGTGGCCGCAGGATCCGACCCGGTCGGTGCCCGACCTGGTCGCCGAGGTGGCCGGGCAACACGGCCTGGGCGTGGACGCGGCGGCGGTGTACCTGATGCTGCTGGCCATGCCGGACCCGACCGACCGCAACACGGCGAAGTGGACCGGCTGGAAGCCGGCCCGGCTGAAGGCGGCCCGCGCCGAACTGGCCGGCAGCGACCTGGTCGTCGAGGCCAGCCGGTCCCGGGCCGGCCGGTCGCTGTTCCTGCCCGGCCCGTGGCTGGAGCGCGGCAGCGGGCAGGCGCCGATCGAGGGCTGGAAGGTCGCCCTGTTCGACCTCGCACCCGACGGTACGGCCGGGCTCGGCGTGACCGTGCCGTTCGAACCGGTCGCCGACCTCTTCCGGCGGGCCTGGCAACGCCTCGGCGACGGCGACCGGCCCCGGTTCGACAACCTGCCCACCGGCGGCACCCACCGCTGACCCCGGCCCGTGGGCGGGGACGCGACGGCCACGCCGGCCGTCGCGCCACCACCCCACCGCCGACCCCTGTCCCGACCACCTGTCCGCACCAGAGAGATCGAGGTACATCAGTGACCGTGACGGAACACGTCCGCCCCACCGCGGCGCCGGAGACCGCCGCCCAGGTCCTCTCCGCCGAACAGCGGTACGCCGACGAGCTGGCCTTCCTGGCCGCGTACGACGACGGGGCCCGGCCACCGGGCTGGGCGCTGACCCCCCGCGTCGTGGTCACCTTCATCCAGGGCAGCGACGGCGAGGCCTTGAAGCTGCCCGCCGATCGGCGCACCGGCCCGGGCGGCACCGAACTGCCGGCCAGCATGACCATCCCGGCGAAGTTCGTCGGTGAGCGGAGCCTGGTCGAGCGGTGCGTGGTCACCCTGGCCGGTGAGCGGGGACTGCTGCTGGTCGGCGAGCCCGGCACCGCCAAGTCGATGCTCTCCGAGCTGCTGGCCGCCGCGGTCTGCGGCACCAGCGCGCTGACCGTGCAGGGCACCGCCGGCACCACCGAGGACGCCTTCCGGTACGGCTGGAACTACGCCCTGCTGCTCGCCCAGGGCCCGACCCCGCAGGCGCTGGTCGACTCGCCGGTGCTGACCGCCATGCGCACCGGCCGGGTGGTCCGGATCGAGGAGGTCACCCGCTGCCTGCCCGAGGTGCAGGACGCACTGGTGTCCATCCTGTCCGACCGGCGGATGAACGTGCCCGAGCTGGCCGGCACCGAGGACGGGCTGATCCGGGCGGTGCCCGGGTTCACCGTGATCGCCACCGCCAACCTGCGGGACCGGGGCGTGTCGGAGATGTCCTCGGCCCTCAAGCGCCGATTCAACTTCGAGACCATCCACCCGATCTCGGACGCCGACACCGAGACCGACCTGGTCCGCCGGCAGGCCACCGCCGCCGTGCAGCGCGCCGGCGCGCCGTACGCAGTGGACGACGCGGTGCTGGACGCCCTGGTCACCGTGTTCCGCGACCTGCGCACCGGTCGGTCGGGCGAGGGCTGGGACGTGGAACGGCCCGGCACGGTGATGTCCACCGCCGAGGCGGTGCAGGTGGCGGTGTCGCTCGGCCTGGCCGCCGCGTACCTGCCCGGCGGGGACGCGCTCGACCTGATGCCCGGGCACCTGCTCGGCGTGGTCCGCAAGGACGACCAGGACGACCACGCCCGGCTGCTCGGCTACTGGGACGGCCCGGTCCGCCGCCGCGCCGAGGACGGCTCGGCGATGTGGCGCCGGCTCTGGGACCTGCGAGAGAGCCTGCGTTGATTGCTCCCCACGTCTAAAGGCGGGGGATTCCTGGCTCAGGCAGCACGGCATCGACTCCGAAGGAGCCAAGGACGTGTCTTACACCGTCGGCACCAGCTCGATTCAAACCTGCCGAGGCAAGGATCACCCTTGCGGCGTTCCGGTCGCGGTCTGCGACGTGATCGCAGGACTCGCAGCGGAAGACTCGTTCGGACAGCACCAGCCGCTGCTTGGCTTCGACCACGTTCAACTGCTCGTCACGATCGACCCGCAGTTCGGCATCCACCGTCTAGTCAAGGCCATCAAAGGCCACTCGTCACGGCTGCTTCGTCAAGAGTTCCCCACGTTGAAAACCCGTCTGCCGACCTTGTGGACCAACTCCTATTTCGTGGCCACCGTCGGCGGCGCAACCCTGGAGGCTGTCAACCGCTATGTCCAGAATCAACGCAACGCCTGAACGCCCGTACCTCCCCACGGCCAAAGCCGAGGGCTTCTCGGGTGCTTCCCGGTGACGACCCTCGCCAGCACGTCGACCGGTGTGGCCCCGCCGGTGGTCGGTCCGGCGGCGGCTGACCCGCGTGCCGTTCTCGACGCGCTCGCCGGTTCGGTCCGGCCGTACCTGATCGGGGTGCGGCATCACAGCCCGGCCCTCGCGGCGGTGGTCCCGGCGCTGCTGGACGCCGCCGGGGCCGAGGTGGTCTGCATCGAGCTGCCAGCCGACTTCCAGGGCTGGCTGCCGTACCTGTCCGACCCGGCTGCCCGGGCCCCGCTGGCCCTGGTCGGCAGCCACGGCGCCGACGGGCCGATGGGCTTCTACCCGTTCGCCGACTTCTCCCCGGAACTGGCCGCGATCCGCTGGGCCCGGCAGCGCGGCGTCGAGGTGATCTGCTGCGACCTGCCGCTGGCCGACCCCGGCTGGACCGCCGACCCGGCCACCGACTCCGACCCGGCCACGGACTCCGAGCCGACCGCCGGTTGCGGCCCCGACCCGCAGGCCGGTGAGCCGGTGCCCGGCCCGCGCCGGTCCGGCTACGCCGCCGCGCTCAGCGCCAGCGGCACCGGCCGGGACGGCGACGACCTGTGGGACCGGGTGGTCGAGGTGCGCGCCCCGGGCTGCCCGCCCGAGGCGGTCCGCCGGGCCGCCCTCGGCGTCGGCTGGGCGATGCGTACCGACAGCGCCAGCGGCGACGGCGTACCGGCCCGGGACCTGGCCCGCGAGCGGCACATGCGCCGGGTGCTGACCGAGGCCGGCGCAGGCGGCCGGCGAGTCGTCGCCGTCATCGGCGCCTTCCACGCCCCGGCCCTGCTCGCCGCCCCGCCCACCGACGCCGCCGACGGTACGGCCAGCACGGCCGGCGGTGCCCCGCCGGACTCCACGGTGGAGGTCAGCAGGCGCCCGGCGTCCGGCCCCGGCGCTGCCGTCCCGGCATCGACCGCCGACGTCGCCGCCGCGCCCACCCGGCCCGTCGCCGGCCCGACCGGCCCGGTCCGGTCCGTGACGACCCAGCCCGGGCCGGCCACCACCAACCGCGGCGGCACGACGATCACCTCGCTGGTGCCGTACGCATTCGACCTGCTCGACTCCCGGTCCGGCTACCCGGCCGGGATCCGTGACCCACGCTGGCAGCAGTCCGTCTTCACTGCCGCCGGCGACCCGGAACTGATCCGGGCCGCCGCCGCCCGGGCGGTCACCGACCTGTGCCGGGAACTCCGCTCGGCCGGGCACACCGCCGGTACCGGCGAGGCCGCCGAGACCGTACGGCTGGCCGGCGACCTGGCCCGGCTGCGGGACCTGCCCGCCCCCGGCCGGGGCGAGGTGCTGGAGGCGGTGACCACCGTGCTCGGCCAGGGTGAACTGCTCGGCCGCGGCCGGGCGCTGGCCAAGGCGCTGGAAACCGTGCTGGTCGGCGCCGAGCGGGGCCGGGTCGCCCCCGGTACGCCACGGTCCGGGCTCGGCCCGGCGGTCGAGGCGGAACTCACCGCGCTGCGGCTACCCAACCCGAACAGCCCCAAGTCCCGCGAGGTCCGGCTGGACCCGCTACGCACTGAGCTGGACGGGCGGCGGGAGATCCTGCTGCACCGCCTCCAGGTCTGCGGCGTCGGCTACGGCGAGCCGATCGCGGTTTCCGGCACCGGCGACGGCGCCGCCCTGACCACCCGCTGGCAACTGGCCTGGACGCCGTCCGTGGCGGCCCGGCTGGACCTCGTCGGCGTACGCGGGGTGACCGCGGCGCTGGCCGCGGCCGGCACCCTGCGGGAGCGGTTCCGCCGGGAAGCCGCCGACGGCGGCCCCACCGCCGCGCAACTGCTCACCGGGCTACGCGAAGCCGCCCGCTGCGACCTGCCCGGACTGGTCACCGACCGGCTCGAGCTGGCCGCCGCGATGCTGCCGGGCACCGCCACGCTGCCCGAGCTGCTGGCCGCGCTGGACCTGCTGGAGGCGTTGCGTCGGGAACACCTACCCGGCACCACCGCCGACAGCCGAGCCCGGGCCACCGAGCTGGCCGGCGTGCTGCTGGACGCGGCGGTCCGCGGGCTGCCCGGCCTGGCCGGCAGCGACGCCGTGACCGACGCCGCCGCACTGGTCGACCTCGCTGTCCGGGCCGGCGAGGACCGGATCGGCCTACGCCTGGACGAGGCCCTCGGCTACCTGGCCCGGGCCGGCTCGTCGCGGATCCAGGGCGCCGCCCTGGCCGCCCGGGTCCTGCTCGACCTGACCGATCTGAAGACCCTCGGCACCCGGGTGGCCGGCTGGATCGACGCGGCGACCGGACCGGACGCCCGGCGGCACCTGCACCGGCTGCTCGGTGGTCTGCTCACCGCGGCGCACCCGCTGTTGCAGTCCACCCCGACCGCGCTGGACCCGCTGTTGGCGCGGATCGAACGGCTCACCGACACCGAGTTCCTGGACCGGCTGCCAGCGCTGCGTGGCGGGTTCGACGTGCTCACCCCGGCGGCCCGGGACCGGCTGCTGCACACCGTCGCCGAACGGCTGGGCGACCGGCTCGACCTGACCCTGTCCGCCCCGCCCGAGCTGCTGGCCCGCTGGGCCGCCGCCGACGCGGCCGGTCGCGCCGCCCTGGTCGCCCGCGACATACCGATCCCGGGCACCCCGACCGGCTCCGCCGACGTCGAACCCGGGCCGGACACGCCGGCCGGCTCCGGCTCCGTCGGCATCGAACCCGGGCCGGACACGCCAGCCGCCCGGATCACCCCGGCGGACCGGTGGCGGCTGCTGCTCGGCCGCCAACCCGACCGGTTGCCGGCCGACGCCCGCCGCTACGCCCGCGCCCTCGACGAGCTGTACGGGACGGGCCAGGGCGAAGGCGTCACCGACCTCGGCCAGGCAGCCGGCGGCGGCCAGGAAGCCTCCTTCCCGACCGCACGCGAATGGGCCGACGAACTCGAAGCGCTGTTCGGAACCGCCGTACGCGAGGAAGTCATCGCCCGGGCCGCCGAGAGCGGCCGCACCGACGTGCTCACCGAGCTCGACCCGGCCGCGGTACGCCCCTCGATAGAGCTGCTGACCTCGGTGCTGTCACTGGCCGGCGGCCTGCCCGAGGGGCAACTGGCCAAGCTACGGCCACTGGTCCGGCGCCTGGTCGAGGAGCTGACCAGGCAGCTGGCCACCCAGGTACGCCCAGCGCTGACCGGGCTGACCAACCCGCGCCCGTCCCGCCGTCCCGGCGGCCGGATCAACCTCGCCCGAACCCTCCGGGAGAACCTGGCACACACGCAACGGCTCGACGACGGCCGGACGGTGGTGGTGCCGCACCGCCCGATCTTCAACACCCGGACCCGCCGGGAGGCCGACTGGCGGCTGGTGCTGGTGGTCGACGTGTCCGGCTCGATGGAGGCGTCGGTGGTGTGGTCGGCGTTGACCGCCGCCGTACTGGCCGGAGTGCCCACCCTGTCCACCCACTTCCTCGCCTTCTCCACCGAGGTGGTCGACCTGACCGACCGGGTCGACGACCCGCTGTCGCTGCTGCTGGAGGTACGCGTCGGCGGCGGTACGCACATCGCCGCCGGGCTGGCCCACGCCCGATCGCTGGTGACCGTGCCGAGCCGCACCATCGTCGCGGTGGTCAGCGACTTCGAGGAGGGCTACCCGCTGGCCGGGCTGCTCGGGGAGGTCCGCACGCTGGCCAACTCCGGCGTGCATCTGCTCGGCTGCGCCGCGCTGAACGACAGGGGAGTGCCCTGCTACTCGGTACCGGTCGCCGAGCAGCTCGTCGCGGCCGGGATGCCGGTCGCCGCTCTCAGCCCACTCGAACTCGCCCGCTGGGTGGGCGACCGCGTACGCGGAGGATCACGTTGACGGACCGCACCCCCACCGTCGCAGACACCGACCGCTTGCCGCCGGTGACACCCCGGGTCGCCGCCGCGGCGGTGGCGGCCCTGCCACCCCGGCTGCACAAGCGGCTGGACGCCACCGTCGAGCGGCTGGCCGGTGTACCGGTCGGCCGGGTCGACGGCGGCATCTCGGTCGACTGCGGCCCCGAGGCCCTGGTCACCCTGACACCCGGACCGACCGGCGCCGTCACCGACCCGCACCAGGTCCGGTGCAGCTGCCTGCTGGCACCCCGCTGCCTGCACCGGACCGCGGTCCTGGTCGCCTGCCCGGTCGCCGACCCGGCCACCCATCCCGATCTGGCGCCCACCGCCGCCGCGCCGTCCACCTCGGACGACGCCACCGGGAGGACCGGGCGGACCGGAAAATCGGCTGGCGCGGCCGCCGGTGGCACCGGCCGGAGCACGGCACCGACGAAAGCCCAACAGGCCGCCGCTGGCGCGCTGTGGCGGGCAGCCGCCGCGGTGCTCGCCGCCGGCGCGCCGGCGGCCGGTGCAGTCCTCCAGGCCGAACTGCTGCGGGCCGCCCACAGCGCCCGGCTGGCCGGCCTGCCACGGGCCGAGAACGCTGCGCTGCGCACGGTCCGTGGCCTACGCGCCCACCGGGGACGACAGAACGGCCACCGGCTGGCCGACCTGGTCGAGGCGCTGCACGACCTGCTGTACGTGGCCGGCCGGCTGGCCGCCGGCGATCCCGACCCGACGCTGATCGGCGTCCTCCGCCGGGCCTACCAGCCCGACGGCACGCTGGAGGTGTACGGCGTCTGCCGGGAACCGGTGATCAGCGCGACCGGATACGCCGGGGTGGTCACCCACCTGGTCGCCGCCGACGGCCGTCAGCTCTCCTTCGGCGATGTGAAACCGGGCGGCCCGGACCGGGCACGGGACTGCGCCCGGGCGATCAGCGAGATGGGCGCGGTCGCGGTCAACCACGCCGTGCTGGCTCGCGGCGGCCTGCGGATCAGCGGCACCACCGTCTCCCCGGACGGCCGACTCGGCGCCGGCAAGGGGGTTCGGGCCACTCCGCTCACCGGGACCGACTGGGCCACCGGACCGCTGGCGCAACTGTTCGCCCGCCCGCTCGCCGAGACGGTGACCGCCCAACTCGCCGTGGACGACCCGGAGGACCCGGCCCGGGCCGGAACCGCGCTGGTCGGCTGCGACCTGATGGTGGTGGGTGCCGTCGGCGACCAGGTGCTGGCCCGCGAGCTGGCCCCCGCCATCGACGCCTCGGACCGTGCACAGGTGCCGGACGGGCCGATGATCCGGCTGGTGCCGGTCAACTCCCATCCGATGCTGGCCCACGTGGCCAACCTGCGGCGGCTCGCCTCCCGACCGGGCCTGCGGATCCGCGTGGTCGGCCGGCTGGACCCGGACCGGGCCAGCACGCTGCACCCGCTGGCGGTCGGCCCGGTGCCCGGTGCCGCCACGACGCTACGGCTGCCGGCAGACTGGCACGGCCGGGCGGACCTCGGCTACGACGAGATCCAGGGCAGCCACCTACCGCCGCGCGACCCAGCCGTGACGACCCCACCGGTTCTCGCCCTCGGCGCCGACGCGGTCACGGAGTCCCCGCTGTGGCGGGTCCGCCGGTTGGTGGAGCTGGCCGTCTCCGGCGGCCGCCGCGCCGTCGCCGAGGCGGCCCGCGGCGACGGCGCAGGGCTGCCGGGTCCATTGCGCCGCGCCGGCTTCACCACCGCCGCCACGGTGGCCGCCGCGCTCGCCGACGAGTCCGACCGGCGCGGCCGGGACGTGTTCGGCCGCCGTACCGAACCCGACCCGGACCGGTACGCCTGGGCGTGGCTCGCCGTGACCGCCCACCTCGCGGCCACCGAGCGGGAGCTGATCCGGTCCTCCTGGACCGCCCCGCCCGTCGGCTGACCCGCCGGAATCCGGGGTCACCGAGCCCCGGGCCAGTAGGTGGCCGGCCAGGTGCCCGTGGCCCTGACGCGGACCACCCGCGCCGCGGCGCCTGCCCGAACCCGGGCGGGCGCCGCGGACTTCACCGGCCCGCCGCCGCGGCCCGCGACCGCCATTCCCGAGCGAGGATGGCGAAGACGAGCTGGTCGGCCCACTCTCCACGGAACAGGTAACTCTCGACATGGTGTGCCTCGCGGCGCATGCCGATCCGGGTCATCAGGCGGGCGGAGGCTTCGTTGCGGGCGTGGCACCGGCCGTAGATCCGGTGCAGCCCCATCTCGCTGAACCCCCAGTCCAGCAGCGCCGTGGCGGCTTCCGTGGCCAGTCCGCGGCCCCCATGGTCGGGATGGAAGACGTACCCGAGTTCAGCCGTGCGATGAAGCTGGCTGCGCCAGACCAGCTCCACGTTCCCGATCACCCCGGCATCGATGGCCACGGCCAGGGTCAGGCAGTCGCCCTCGGCGCGCAGCACGTCCTCGCCGGCCATTGCGGCCACCGACGCCCCTGACTCCTCCCGGGTACGCGGCCGGGCGTCGAGCATCCAGCGGACGACATCGGGCCGACACTGGTATGCGTGCACGTCGTCGAGGTCGTCCAGCGTGACCGGGCGCAACGTGAGCCGCGGGGTGCAAATCGGGTACGTCGGCCGGAACATCAGGCGATCCTAGGCCTTGACCGACGAGCCCCGGGCGGACCAGTGGCATTCAGCGCGGTTCACCGAGAATTACTGGAACCGGGAGCTTCATGCGGACAGAACAAGGTGTGAGCGCAACACTGCGAGCCCGAATTCGGGCGGGGGACGCTGCCGCCTTCGGGCAGGTTTTCGACGAGCATGCGGCAGCCGTCTACCGGCATGCGGTGCGGGCCGACGGCCACACCTTGGACGCGGAGGACGTCGTGTCGCTGACGTTCCTGGAAGCGTGGCGGCTCCGCGTCACGCTGCGGCCCGACGGTGACAGTCTGCTTCCCTGGCTGCTGGGCATCGCGACGAATGTGCTGCGCAACCGACGCCGTGCGACCCGACGGCATCGGGCGGCGCTGCTGCGGATCCCGCCGGCTGCCGCTGTCCCAGATGTCGCCGACGAGGTCGTCGGCCGGATGCACGATGCGCGGCAGTTGGCCGCAGCCGCGGCAGCACTACGTCGGCTACGCAGGGCCGACCGGGAAGTGTTTCTGCTCTGCGTGTGGTCGCAGCTGGACTATGCATCCGCCGCCGAGGCCCTCGGCATACCCGTCGGCACGGTGCGTTCCCGGTTGTCGCGGGCCCGCACCCGGTTACGCGCACTGGTCGACGTGGAGCTGTCCCGCGCGGAAATTCGGAACCCGGCCCTGCGGCCAGGCCAGGGGCAGAGCGGGCCGCACGGCAACGCTCTGCATGAGGCAGGAGGTTCACGATGACCACGCCACCCCGTGAGACCGAAGTCAACGACCTCGGCGAGCTGATCACGCTGCTACCACCGCCGGGCAATCCGCGCCTGCCGGAGGGCCGCCTGAAGGACCTGAAAGGGCACGTCATGAGCGAGATCCAGCATGCGACCGTGGTTCCGCCGCAGGTCCGGGGCCGCCGCCGGCTGCTCATCGCCGCGTCGGCCGCGACGAGCGTGTTGGCCGCGGCGCTCGCGGCCGGTCTTGTCGTGCACCCGTGGGATCGGGCAGGCCAGCCGGCGCCGATCATCCAGGTGCTGCAGGGCGATGCGAGCGGCGCGACAGCGTTCTTGAACCGGGTCGCGCTGGCGGCGGCCGCAAAGCCGCAACAGCCGGTTGGGGCGGGTCAGTACATCTACATCAAGAGCCGGGTCGCGTACTCCATTCTCAGCGACGACTCACGCCGGCTGGATGACCTGCACGACCGGGAGATCTGGATCCCACAGTCACCTGGGGGCCGCGGCGCGCTGCGCGAGGCTGGGCGGCCATCGGATCTCGGCATCACGGTGTCCAACGAGGAGATGGTCGACCTGCCGAGCGACCCGGACCTGCTCCTCGAGAAGATCTACGCCGACACCCGAGGGCAGGGCAACAGCCCGGACGGCGAAGCCTTCACCGCCATCGGTGACCTTCTGCGTGAGTCGCTCATGCCACCGAAGATCAGTGCGGCCCTCTACCGGGCGGCGGCCAAGATCCCAGGGGTAGTGCTCGTGCCGGACTCAGTCGACGCCGCTGGACGCCACGGTGTCGCCGTGGCACACGTCGAGTTCGGCGAGCGCACCGAGTGGATCTTCGACAAGACCACCTACGAGTACCTCGGCGAGCGCAGCTACCTGGTCGAGGACACCAGCGACGGCAAGGCAGGCATGCTCACCGCCACCACCGCCGTCATCACCCGGGCTGTGGTCGATCGGGCCGGACAGCGCCCGTAGCGTCTCAACGGGGGAGCGGCGTGATGGAACTGCAGATTCGGCTTTTGGGCCCGGTGGAGGTCTTCAACAACGGCCAGGATGTCACCCCCGGAGGGGCCAAGCGGCGGCCGGTTCTGGCGGGGCTGGCCCTCGCGGCGAATCGGCCCGTCTCCCTGACTCGGTTGGCCGGCATGGTGTGGTCCGACGTCCCGCCGCCCTCCGCCGTGGCGGTTATACGGAGGGCAAATCCCAAACCATGGCAGATCGCTGGTTTGGCTGGTGGTGGTGGTGACAGATTTCGTTCAGGCTGGTGAGAGCCTGCCAGATGAACGGCGGACGTCCGGCCTGAGGCTGTCGGCGTAGACGCGCCCTTGCGGAGAGCGGCAGGGCGGGCATGTCCAGAAGGTCATCAGGTCTGCCCGCCCTGCCGCCGGCTGACCGCGCCCGAGCGATATCGGGGATCCTCGACCGGCCTCGGGCTGCCTGGCGCGATCAGCGTTCAGGGGTGCTTTCGCTGGACCTGCTCGAAGTGAATCTCGCGGATGAAGCAGTCTCGTGGTTGGCTGACCGCGAACAGCACGCAGTCGATCACCGACCGCGCAGTGAGGTCGGCGTTCGCCTGTCGGGGCCCATCCTGGACGAAGTCGGGCGGAAACAGCGAGATCACCCGGATCCCTTCCGGCCGGAGCCGGTGCGACAGGATCTCAGCGAGCCCGGCGTGAGCATGTTTTGCGGCGTAGAACGTTGGATGCGCGTCCGAACGGCGGTGCCCCACCTCACCGCACGCGGAGATCATGTTGACGATGTCGGGCCGCGACGATGCCCGCAGCAGCGGCAACAGATGTTTGGTCAACAGGGCGATGCCGGTCCCGCCCGCAGCCATCACGCTCTCGATCTGGTCGTCCGAGACGTCTTCCAGGTCGTCGCCGTCGATGTAGGGTGCGCCATTGTTGATCAGCACATCGAGGTGCTTCGTCCGGCCGGCCACGGCTGCGGCGAACGCGCGCACCGAGTCCGGTACGGCGAGGTCGCAGTGAAACGCCTCAGCGTGACCTGCTCCCCGCTGGCTGATCACACCCGCGACATGCTCGGCCGCTGCCAGGTCGCGGGCCGAGAGGAAGATCTGTGCCCCGCGCTCGGCGAAGGCTTCGGCCAGCAGCCGTCCCGTGTCGCGTGCGGCGCCGGTGATAGCGACGCGTAGTCCACCAAAGTCCACGGCCGACAGTGGAGCATCTCAACTCGGGTTGAGGTCAACCGCCGAGGAATTGGTCAACAGACGTCGTCGAGGACGGCGGACAGCACCGCGCCGGCGTGCTCCGCGAGGAAGTGGTGGCCGCCGGGAAAGACCCGGATGCGTACCCGGCCGGTGGTCTCCGCCTGCCACGGCCCGACGTCGGCCGGGCCGGTCTGGTCGTCGTCGGTCCCGACGTAGGCGTACACGTTGCAGGTCAGCGGTGGCCGGGCGGGCGGCTCGTATCTTTCGATGAGCGCGACGTCCCCGCGCAGTGTGGCCAGGAACATGGCCCGGTACCGATCCGACTCCAGGACGCCGGCCGGCACCCCGCCCTGTGCCCGCAGCGCCGTGACCAGCTCGTCCTCCGTCGGCTCCGGCCGGCGGGTGCGTCCGAAGAAGAGGGTCGGGGCGCGGCAGGCCGCGGTGACCAGCGCCACCGGCGCGGGGAGGGCGCGGTCCCGCAGTTCGTGGGCGAGGTCCCAGCCGATGAGGGCGCCCATGCTGTGCCCGACGATGCACAACGGCCGGTCGAGCAGGGGTGCCACCGCGTCCGCGAGCGCGCCCGTCACGGGCGCCATGTCGGTGGACACCGGCTCGGCCCGGCGCAGTCCGCGTCCGGGCAGCTCCACGGCGACCACCTCGACGGTGGGTGGGGCGAGCCGGCTCCAGGTGCGGAACTGGCCGGCCCCGCCCCCTGCAGGCGGCAGGCAGACCAGGCGCATGGCCGCGGCCGGACGCGGCCGCCAGGTGACCAACCAGTCCGCGCCCGGTGGGACCCTGTTCAACGCCCGTCGCGGTCCTCGTGCGCGGCGGCAGCCCCGGTCACCCGCCCGGGGGCTGGTTCGATGTCGACCTCGATCTCCTTCTCGCAGCGCCGTCGCAGCTCGGCGAGGGAATCCTCGTCCGGCGCGTGCAGGATGACCGAGGCGACGCGGTCCATGGACCAGCGCAGCTCACCGACGTACGAATGCGGTTCCACGTCGACCAGCAGCTCGTGCACGGCGGCCGGGGCGTCGGCCGGGAGCGGCCGAACCGGTTCGCGGGCGACGGTGGTGACGAACCAGTTCGGGCGTACCCCGTCGAGGGCGCTGCGGACGTCGGTGAGCCGCCCGACGCGCTGCGGTAGGAAGATCTGCTCGGCCCACCGCCGTACCCGCGGGGTGGGCAGCGGCCTGTCGAGCAGGGCGGCGAGCAGGATCCGTTCCAGCGACACTCCGGTGGCCAGCTCCCACAGGGTCGGGATGCCGTCCCCGCCGCCGCGTGCCGCGGCCTCGATGAGCCGGACCTGCCCGTCGGGGGTGCGGCGCAGCTCCACGTGGGTGACTCCGGTGCGGACGCCGAGCCCGCGGAGGACCTCGGTGGCCGCCGCGCGCAGGTCCTCATGACGGTCCTGGTCCGGGGTCACCCGGTGGCCGATCTCGACGAAGAAGTTCCCGTCGTGCTCGGTGGTGACCTTGGTGGTGACCCCCTGGAACAGCACCTCGCCCTCGTGGAGCACGGTCTCGACCGAGTACTCCTCGCCCTCGACGCGCTCCTCGAGGAGCAGCGCCTGGCCGGGGGGAGCGGCGGCCAGGTGCGCGGCGAGGGCCTTCGGCGAGGACAGCGAGGTGACGCCGAAGGAGCCGGCCTTGTCCACCGGCTTGCAGACCACCGGCAGGTCGAGGTCGGCGGGGTCGACGGACGCCCGCTCGTCCGGCAGGACCAGCCGGTAGCGAGGGCTGAGCGAGGGCAGCAGCGTACGTTGCAGGAACTTGTCGGCGGAGGCCCGGGCGGCCCGGTGGCCGGGCCCGGCGACGTCGAGCACGTCCGCCACCAGGGCGGCGAGCGGGAGGTACTCGTCCACCAGGCTGAACACGCCGAGGATCTGGTACGTGCGCGCCGCCCGCACCGCGTGCCGCAGCATCCGGTCCTGGTCGCCGGGGGCCACCGCCCAGCACTCCTCGACCGCGGCGAGGTCCTCGCTCTGCCCCGTGTCGCGCAGGTGCATCATGATGCGCGCCCGCGGGTGGCCCGGATCGGGAGTCACCGCGAGGACCCGTACGCCGGCCGCGTTGGCGGCGCGCAGGAAGCCCGGGAACCGGGTGTTGAGGCCGAACATGAGGATGATCGCGGGTGTCATCTGCTTTCCCCTGTCGCGAGATGATTCGGGATGGTGGATCGGCCGGTCAGTGCACGGTGACCGGTTCCGCCCAGTCGATGGCCACCGGCAGGCTGCGGTAGCCCTGGATCAGGTTCGAGCGGGTCGGGACGACCGGCCCGGCGAGCCGTACCGAGTGGGCCAGCCGGGCCAGGGCGACGGCCAAGCGGGACAGCTCCATCCGGGCCAGTTGGGCGCCGAGGCAGTGGTGCATCCCGTGGCCGAAGCTCAGGTGCGGGTTGGCCGGGCGGTCCCAGCGGAAGACGTCCGGGTCGCCGAAGACGGCCGGGTCCCGGTTCGCGGCGGCCAGCCAGGCCACCACGGCCTCACCCTCCCGGATCGGTTGTCCGCACAGGACGGTGTCCGCGGTCGCCACGCGCAGCACGTGCATGCCGGGCGACACCCAGCGGATCAGCTCTTCCACCAGGGACTTCACCGTCGGGTCGGCGCCGCGCGCGGCGGTGAGCAGGCCGGGCACCTCGGCGGCAGTGTGGAACACCCCGCAGACCAGGTGCCGGGAGGTCTGGTTGCCGCCGATCAGCAGGTTGTAGCAGTTGGCGAGGACCTCGTCCTCGGACAGTTCGCCGGTGCCCAGCAGGGCGCTGACCAGGTCGTCGCCGGGTGCCTGCCGGCGCTGGGCGATCAGGTCGGCGAAGAAGAGGAAGATCTCGGTGTGCGCGTCAGCGGTGGCGGTCGCGGCCGAGTCGCTGTCCGGGCTGGCGAAGGCCACGTCGGTCAGGTGGATCAGGTGGTCCCGGTCGGACTGCGGAACCCCCAGCAGTTCGCAGACGACGGCGGCGGGCAGGACGGGGCCGATCCGCCGGGCGACGTCCACCGTGTCGGCGTCGGCGGCCTCCGCCAGCAGGCGGGCCACCTCGGCGTCGATGAACCGGCCCAGCCGTTGCAGGGCGGCGGGCTTCAGGAAGCGTCCGACGACCCGGCGCAGCCGGCGATGGACGTCCCCGTCGGTGGTCACGATCATCTTGCCGCCGCCGCGGTCCGGATGGCCACGGTCGAACCCGATCAACATGCCGTACTCGGACGTGTAGGGCGCCCCGGGGCTGAGCACCTGCTGGCAGGCGCGGTGGGAGAAGACCGACCAGAAGCCGGACGGCGACCAGCCGGGGCCGGAGTACACCGCCTTGTCCTCGGCGACAAAGCCGCGCCACCGGGCGAAGCGATCCGGACTGACGTAGAGGTCGGGATCACCGAGATCCATTCGCGCCTCCCTCGGGCGGCTCGGCCACGCGGTACGGCGCAGCGGGTTGCGCTGTTCGGGCGGAGGTGGGGTGCGGGACGGCGCTCTCACCGTGGCACGGCTCGGTGTCGACCCGCACCGGGAGGGTGCCCAGCCCCTGCAGCTCGGTCGACCGCAGCGGCGCGCCGGCGTCCACGGCGACGACCCGGTACGGCAGTGCCAGGAGCTCCGCCACGGCGACGCCGGCCTGCAGGCGGGCGAGGTGCTCGCCGAGGCACTTGTGCCGGCCCCGTCCGAAGGAGAGGGTGCCGCGGGGGGAGGGACCGGAGGCCGTGCTGTCCAGCTGCCCGTGCGCTGCGGAGGTCAGCGACAGCAGCACGACCTGCCCTGCGGCGACGATCCCGGACGGGCACGTCACGTCCTCCGTGGTCCACCGCAGCGCATGCCGGATCGGCGGTTGCCGGCGCACGATCTCCTCGACCAGCGCGTCCGGGTCCACCGGCTGGCCCGCTTCCCGCCGGGCCAGGGCCCGCGCCAGCGCCCCGGCGGTCAGCGCGGTGGTCTCCTCGGCACCGGCGAAGAACAACGCCTTGACGTTGTCCAACACGTCGAGTTCGTCGAGGCTGGATCCAGTGAGCAACCCGGTGAGCCGGCGGAGCACCGAGTCGGCGGGCAGCGACTCCGGCGCGGCGAGCAGCTCCGCCAGGTAGCGCCGGAAACCGCGCACGGCGTCGTTCGCCGCCCGGATGGTCTCGGGATCCGGGTGGTGGGCGGCCGCCTCCAGCCTGCGGATCCAGGGCAGCACCTCGTCGAGCTCCCGGTCGGTCAACCCCACCAGGTGGCAGTTCACCCGGTAGGGCAGCGGCCCGGCGAGCACGCGTACCAGGTCGTCGGTGGGCTGCAGATCAGCCAGCAGCTCCCGGCAGACCTGCCGCACGTACTCCCGCCGGCCGGCCACGGCCGGGGCCGCGTACAGGTCGGCGAGCGCCCGGCGCAGGTCCGTGTGGACGGGCGGCTCGCGGCTGAGCAGCGCGCGGGCCACCGAGTCGGCCAGCGCACCCCGCCGCCCACGCCGGGCCGCCCGGTGCGACGGGAACTCGGTCACGCAGGCCCGGTCAGCGAGCAGCGCCGCGACGTCGACCGGTCTGCTGACCAGGATCCGGCCGTCGTCGAGGCGCAGGAACGGCTCGTCGGCCCGGAGCGCCGCCAGCACCCGTTCCGGCTCCGGATGGAAGTAGAGGTCGGCCAGGCTGGTCACGAAGGCACCGCGATCCAGACGAAGTGCTGGGCGGAGGAGTCGAACGGGCGGCGGTCGTACCCGCCGTAGACCTCCTTGAGGGTGAACCCGGCGCCCTGGAGCAGACGGCGCAGCTCCCCCGGATAGCGGAACGTCATCTCGTGCACGACGTGCCGGCGTTCCACCACGACACCATCGTCGTCGAGCACCTCGATGATCCGGCGGAGGGTGGCCAGCTGCCGCACCGGGTCCGCAAAGCTGTAGTTCCACACCACCGTCCGGCGTCCGTCCTCGGCGACGAAGTCGTCGACCAGCTTCAACTGGTGCTGGCTCTGGGCGAGCTCCTCGAAGCGGGGCACCGGCATCGCCGCCGCCAGGACCCCGTCCGGCTCCAGATGGGCCCGGACGGTCTCGAGGGCCGCGAACAGATCCTCGTCACTGTGCATGAAGGCGAGCGACTGGCCGCCGATCACCACCGTCCGGAACCGCCGGCCGAGGCGTATCGTCCGGATGTCGCCGAGCACGAGCTCCACCTGCTCGTCCAGCCCGTGCCCGGCCCGCCGTTGCTCGCACTCCCGGAGCATGGCGGGGGAGTTGTCCACGCCGACCGCCGATGCCACCTCCCGGGCCAGCGGGAGCAGCAGCCGACCGGTGCCCGAGGCCAGCTCCAGCAGCGGGCCACCGGAATCCCGTACGACGTCGAGGAAGAAGCCGACGTCCTGCTGGGTCAACCGGCGACGCAGGTGGTCGTGGATCTCGGCTTCGCCGGCGTACGCGTCAGGTCCGCTGGTCATGCGCGGGTCGCGCTGGTCCACTGCCATCCGTCGTTCGTCCTCCCGTGTCCGGCGTGTCGGCTGTGCCCGCCCGCCTCGGCCCGCCGGCGCGGCCGGGCGCGGCCGGTGATCGTCGATCAGGTCGCGGTGAGGCGCCGGAAGGCGGTGCGCAGCTCGACCGGCTCGCATCCGCGCTGCGCCTTCGTCACGTCGTCGCCCATCCCGTACACCACCTCGCGGACGCCGAGCAGCGGTGCCCGCCCGGCGATCTCGTAGAAGAGCACCTGGAAGTGACTCTCGCTCGCGTACGGGGCGTCGTAGCGGGTGCCGGCCACGCTGCCGACCAACGTCTCGCCGTCGCGGAGGAAGAGCGAGAAGGCGGTCATCGTGCCCTCGTGCGTGGCGGTCGCCAGCAGGGTCCGCTCCGCCCCGAAGCAGTCGAGCACCCGCCTGAACAGCTGGCGCGCCCCCTCCTCGTGCTGCGGGGTGCCGTACCGCCGCGCGTGCGCCATCATCAGCTCGACCAGTTCGGGCTCGTCCGTCCCGAGCGTGCGGACCTCAATGCGTACCGGCAGCTCCGCGAAGCGCCGCAGTTCCCGGCCGACGTTCTTGCGCTGCCGGCGGCTGGGCAGCCCGGCCACGTAGCCGTCGGGATCCTTCCAGTCGACCGAGAGCACCTGGCAGCCACCCAGCGGCACGGTGTCGAACCCCTGGGCCGCCAGCGCGTCGGCCAGGAGCCGGCTGGCCGGCGTCAGGTAGGGCACCACGACCGAGCGCGCCCCGGCCGCCGTCGCCCAGCGCAGCAGCGCGTCGACGAAGGCGGCGACCTCCGCCGGGTCCCCGGCGCCGGGGCCGGCCACGGCGGTCTCGTACTCGGGCGACATCAGCAGGACGCTCGGCAGCACGTCCTCGGGGGCCAGGCCCGCCCAGGGCCGCGCCGGTTCGGGCCGGCCCGGTGGCCCGTCGTGTAGCAGCCGGTACGGGTCGGCGAACCGGCGTGCGGTGACCGTGTCGAGCACCGTTCCGACCGTCCCCACCACGGGCCGTCCCGCCCGGTGCAGGGTGAACGTCCGCAGCGGGCCGGGCAGCCGGCCCGGCTCGTACGCCAGCCATTCGGGCTTCAGACAGCGCGGACCGGCCGCGGTGAATGCGGCCCAGCCCGGCGGCAGGCCGTCGGTCACGGTGAGCGGAGCGTCCGGCATCTCCCACCCTCCCGCCTCGGCGATCCGTTCAGCTGACAACGACCTCCTCCTTCACTGCGGGGGCGAGCTGGAGGCGACGGACGTCGCGGACGGTGCCGAGGATGAGGCAGGCCACCACGACCACACCCGCGAACAGCAGCAGCGAGCGCGTGACACCGATGCCGGCGGCCACCGGCGCCGCGGCGAGCTGTCCCACCGGGACCGCGGCGAGCGACGCGAACGCGTCCCAGGAGTAGACGCGGGCCAGCCTGTCGTCGGGGACCTGGTTCTGCACCGCCACGTCCCACGCCACGCCGAACTGCTCCATCGCCAGCCCGGACAGGACCATCGCCACCACCAGGACGACGAGGCTCGGCCGGAGCGCCAGCGCGAGCATCGGCAGCGCCTGGGCCACGAGCAGGAGGGCCGGCCAGCGCAGCGGGTGACGGGGCTTGACGTTTGCCGCGAGCAGTCCACCGGCGACCATGCCGCCCGTCTGCGCCGCGAAGATCAGACCCCAGCTCGCCCGCCCCACCGTCCCGTCGGCGACGGTCGGCCCGAGGACCAGCATGCCCGCCGCGAAGCACATGTTGACCAGCAGCATCTGGAGCGAGAGGACCCAGATCCAGGTCCGGCGGGTGAACTCCTGCCAGCCGTCCAGCAGGGCGCGCAGCGGTCGCGGCGACGGCCCGCCGGCCGCCGCCGCCTCGACCCGGATCAGGGCGAAGCAGAGGCCGGCGAGCAGGAAACAGCCCCCGTCGATCGCCAGACCCCAGCCGGGTCCGACCGCGGCGACCAGGATACCGCCGACGGCCGCGCCGCCGATGGTGGCCGCGTTCACCATGATCCGCAGCAGGGCGTTGGCCGGGCGCAACCGGTCCGGCGGCACCGTCTGCGGGATGAGCGCGGAGGACGCGGGCAGGGCCAGGCCCGCCGCCACTCCGTTGACCATGGCCAGGGCCACCACGACCGGCAACAGCGCCCGGTCGGTGAGGATCAGCACGGCGATGGCCGCCTGCGCGGTGGCGGCCACCACGCTGGTGCCCTGGAGCACCACCGATCGAGGCAACCGGTCGGCCAGCACCCCGCCGCCCAGCAGCATCAGCACGTTGACGAGGGAGCGGGCGCCGACGACCAGGCTCAGGCCGCCCACGCCCCAGCCGGCGTCCAGCACGGCGAAGGCCATCGCGAGGGGCGCGATCGTGTTCCCGGTGATCGACAGCGTCCGGGCGGTCAGCATCCAGCGGAAGTTCGCCGACCGGAGCGGACTCAGCACGCCGGGCCGTCCGCCGTCGAGGCGGTCGAAACGGTCCGCAGCGACCGGGGCCGCATGTCGGTCCAGACCCGCGCGACGTGGTCGAGGCACTCGTCACGGCTGCCGTGGAACCCCGCGTCCCACCAACCGTCGGGCACCGGTCGGTCCGCCGGCCAGACCGAATACTGCTCCTCGTCGTTGAGCACCACGCGGTGCTCGCCGCTGGGGGTCGCCATGCTGCCTTTCCTCTCCTCTCCCGGGTCCGTTCGCACCACGCCGGTCACGGTCCGCACGCCGGACGCGTCGCCACCGGTGCCGCCGGCCCGGGTCCCCGCGCCGGGTCGGCACCGACGGCGTCCGTCAGCCAGACCGCCATGGCCCGCGAGATCTCGGTACCGGCCGCGGTCAGGCCGGGCCGGTAGGTGAACCGGGCCCGGTAGCCGCCGTCCGCGGTGGGCCACAGCGCACAGCCGAGATCCGTCATCGACCGGGACGGGTCCAGCCGCAGCCCCACCGTCCGGCAACCGGGCAGCGGGAGTTCCGGTACGTCGTGCGGCTGCACGGTGAACATCAGGCGGTACCGGGGCCCGGACGCGGTCGCCGACGGCCGGGACAGCCGGACGACCTCGTCGATCGTGACGTCCTGGGCGAGGAACGCCCGGCGCAGGGCCAGGTGGGTGTCCCGGGCCTGCTCCGCCGCCGTTGCCGGCCCGGGTCGCAGGCGTACGCAGACGGTGTCGATGAGGCAGGTGACGGCCCGGTCCAGCAGTTCGTCGCCGCGCTTGGTGACCGGCACGCCGACGCCGAAGTCCCGGCTGCCGGTGACCCGGGCGACGGCCGCGGCGAACCCGGCCAGCAGGACGGCCAGCCGGGTGCCGCCCACCCGCCGGGCCAGTTCGTCGACGCCGGCCAGCAGCTCCGGCCCGATCGGCACGTCACGGGTCCGCACCGGCCCGTCGTCGTCCATCGGCGACGAACCGTCCAGGGGCAGCTCCGGCAGGTCGGCCAGCTCCCGCTGCCAGAACCGTCGCTGTTCGTCGAGGGGTACGACGCCGAGCCGCTCCCGGTACCGCCGGACCGTGCCGGCCAGGGTCGGGGCGGGTGGCAGCCTCGCCCGGTCGCCGGCCAGGCGGGCGGCGTAGCCGGCGGCCAGCTCCGCCACGGCCACCCGTTCCGCCTCGACGTCCCAGGCCACGTGGTGCACGACGAACGCCACCAGCGTCCGCGGGGTCGCGGCGTTCGTGACCAGGACCGCCCGGCAGACCTCCCCGGCCTCCGGTCGCAGTGGACGGTCCACCGCCGCGGTCACCACCCGCAGCGCCGACGGTTCGTCGGGCGTCGGCGGCAGCCGGCGTACGGGTGGGTCCGAGGTCGCCCCGGTGGGGTAGGCGGCCGCCTCGGCCAGCGAGTACCGGGCGCGCAGCGCCTCGTGCCGGTCGACGAGGTCCGCAACGGCGGCGGCGAAGGCCCGCTCGTCGAAAGGCCCCGCCACCCACCAGGCCAGCGCGCAGTGCGCCACCGCGTCACCGACGAGTTCGTCGGCGAGGAGGAAGCCGGCCTGCATGGGCAGGAGCGGGACCGCACCGGGGCCGGCGGGGTCGGCGTCGGGCGCCCGCCCGGACGGGGACGCGTCGTCGAGCCAGGCGGCGATCGCCGTGACCGTCGGTCGGCGCAGCAGCTGCGACACCGGCACCGGTCGGCCGAGGCGCTGCCCGAGCCGGGTGCAGACCCGGATCAGGTCCAGCGAGGTGGCGCCCGCCTCGACCAGGTCGTCGTCGGGGTCCGGGGTGTGCCCGCCGAGCACCGCGCGTAAGGCCGCCGCCACCGCGTCGAGGTTGCCCGCCGAGGCCCTCGCGGCCGTCGCGTCCAGTGTGGCCGTCGCGCCGGGCGGGACCGTCGGCCCGGCGGTCGTGGCCGCCGCCAGCGCCGCACGGTCGAGCTTGCCGTTGGGCAGCATGGGCAGCGCCGGCAGCCGCCGTACCCGGTGCGGCACCAGGTGCGCGGGCAGTCGCCGGGCGAGGCGGTCCCGTACGATCCGCTCGTCGGGCCCGGGCGCCGGGTCGGCCGTGTAGCAGGCGACCAGTTCGGTGCCCGTCCCGGTCTCCACCGGGACGACCGCCGCGCGGGCGACGCCCGGCACCGCGTCGAGGGCGGCCTCGATCTCCTCCGGCGCGATCCGGTGCCCGCGTACCTTGACCTGCCGGTCGAGCCGTCCGACGTAGTGCAGGATCCCGGTAGGAGAAAGGTGGCCCAGGTCCCCGGTGCGGTACAGCCGGCGCGGCCGGCCGTCCACCGTCCGGACCACGAAGCGCTCGTCGGTCGCCGCGCTGTCGTCCAGGTAACCCAGGCCGAGGCGGGGCCCGCCAACACAGATCTCCCCGGTGCTCCCCGCCGGGCAGGACTCGCCGTCGGGCGACAGGACGTGGACCTCGGTGTCGTTCACCGGCCGGCCCAGCGGGATACCGCCCGGCGCGTCGCAGTCGGCCGGCGTGATCCGGTGGGTGGTGACGAAGACGGTGCACTCCACCGGCCCGTACCCGTTGGTCAGGGTGGCGTCCGGGTGCGCTCGCAGGAACCGGCGGACGTGCTGCGGGGAGAGCCGCTCCCCACCGATGACCAGGTGCCGGAGGCCGGCGAAGGCGCCGAGGTCCTCCTCGACGACCACGTTGAACAGGGCGGCCCCCAGCCAGGCGGTGTTCACCCCGTGTCGGGTGACGGCCCGGCGCAGCGTCGCCGGGTCGAGGTGCGGGCCGTCCGGCAGCACCGCGACGCCCCCAGCCAGCAGCGGTCCCCACAGCTCCAGGGCGAACGCGTCCCAGGAGGCGGGGGCGCCCAGCGGCATGACGGTGCCGGCGTCCAGCGGGAGGAAGCCGCAGTCGCGCACCAGGCGGGTCAGCGCCCCGTGCGGTGAGACGCTGGCCTTCGGCTCCCCGCTGCTGCCCGAGGTGAAGAAGACCTGGGCGGCGGAGCGCTCGTCGACCGGGGTCTCCGGCGCGCCGTCGGCGAGCGCCGCCCAGCCGGGCAGCCCTCCGTCGGGCAGCACCACGGGCGGTGCCCCCGGAGGAGCCACGGCGGCGTCCGTCAGCACGAGCGGGCCGCCGAGCCGCCGGCACAGCGCGCGGATCCGCGCGTCCGGCCAGTCCCGGGAAAGAACGGAGTACGCGGCCCCGGCCTTGAGCACCCCGAGCAGTACGGCGACCAGCTCCGGGGAACGGGGCAGCAGCACGCCGACCGCCACGCCGGGCCGCAGGCCCTGCTCGCCCAGCCACGCCGCCACCCCGTCCGAGGCGGCGTCGAGTTCCCGGTAACGGACCGTACCCGCCGCACCGGCGAGGGCGACCGCTTCCGGGGTCCGGCGTGCCTGCGCGGCGAACCGACCGTGGATGGTGAGCGGGTCCACCGTCAGCCGCCCGGCAGTTCGGCCGGCACGACGGCACCGGGCGCGGCGTAGAGTTCACCGGCCGACCAGACGTAGCGGGTGCCGCCCCACTCGGCCGCCGACGCGACGTCCGGGAAGAATCCGCTGCCGCGCAGGTTGGCGCTGGTGTTGCAGAGCACCGGCACGCCGGTGTGCCGCTCGTAGGCCGCCAGCACCTCCGCCAGCACCGGATCGGCGTCCGCCGAGACCGTCTGCAACCGGGCCGTCCCGTCCAGGTGCACGATGGCCGGCACCCGCTCGGCCCAGCCGGGCCGCATCCGGTGCTCGAAGAGCATGTACGGGTCCGGGCTGCCGGGCGCAAAGACCGTAGGTGCCCGGTCCTCGAGGCAGATCGGGGCCACCGGCCGGTACGCCTCCCGGCCCTTGAGCTCGTTCAGCCGGTCCTTCATCTCGGGGCGCACCGCGGGCGCCAGGATGCTGCGGTGCCCGAGCGCGCGCGGGCCGACCTCGGCCCGCCCGTCGACCACGACGACCGGCGCCCCGACCTCGGCGAGCAGCCGGGCAAGCTCCGCCGGGGGGCAGGACACCGCACGCCAGCCCGCCGGCGGGCGGGCCGGCCCGGGCTCGGCGCCGGCGTACACGCTCCACCGCACGTACGGGTCCGTGGTGGTCCGGGCGCGGTGGGTCATTGCCGCGCCGATCGCCGACCCGGAGTCGTTGGGGAACGGCGGGACCCACACGTCCCGGAACAGTCCGCTGCCGCGCAGCCGGCTGTTCCACTTGATGTTCAGCGCGCAGCCGCCCACCAGGCACAGGTTGCCGGCGGCCGGCTGGCTCAGCTGAGGAAGGACGGCCCGGAACGCGTCGACCAGGGCCTGCCCCAGGTAGTTCTGGAAGCCGGCGATAAGGTCCGCGTCGGACAGTCCGGGCACCAACCGGGCGCGCTCGTCCAGCAGCCTGCGGGCGAGCAACGCGCCGGAGTCGATCCCCATCGCGTCGAACTCGTCGAGAAGCTTGTCGAACAGCGGGTTCAGGTCGCGTTCCTCGGTGGCCAGACCCGCGTACGCCATCGCCTTGCCGGCGACCGCCGACGGCCGGGTACGGCCGTACCGGCGCTGCTCGGCCCGGAACTCCTCGCGGAACGCGTCGAACTGCCCGGCGAACTCGGCGAACGCGTTGCCGTAGATCGGTAGGAGCGGACCGTGGTTGACCACCCGGACCGGGTCGGGATGCACCTCGTAGAGCAGCGGCAGCATGCCGCCGTCCCAGACCAGCACGACGGCGGGCTCACCGGTCCGGGCGAAGGGGCTGGTGCAGTACGCCGAGAAGAGATGGTCCGTCGCGTGGTGGTAGCTGTGGTAGGAGTGCCGCTGCCCGGCCAGGGCGAGCCCGGACAGCTCGTACGGCTGTGCGGCGTCGTGGGTGGCGGACCGTTCGTGGTAGGGGGCAGCCGCCAGGGTGAGCGGCCCGTCCGGGCCGTGCACGGAGAGCTCGGCGAGACCGTCCGGGGTGCTGGCGTGCCAACCGTCCACGACGAACACGTCCACGTCGGCGGGCCGGCAGCCCGCGAGGTCGAGGAGGCGGAGCACGCCGTCCAGCCGGTCCAGGCTCTCGTGCCGGCGGTTGTTGTCCAGCTTCTCCATCTCCAGAGAGGTGACCAGGCGGTCCCCGTCCACCAGCGCCAGCGCGCCGTCGTGGGTGAGCTTCAACCCGCAGATGATCATGCCTGCTCCTCGGTGAGACCGGCGCCCGCGTGGAGCGGGCCGCGGATCGCGTTCGCCGCCTCCGCCACCGACCGCCCGCCACCGGCGGCCACCAGCGCCACCGCCCCGGGCAGCGCGTCCCGCACCGCCCGGGCGTACGCCGGCGCGACGTCGCGCGGGTCGGCCAGGACCTCCACCCGGTAGCCGGCGCCGTCCTCGTTGAGGATCACGGCCATCGGGACACGGGTCTCCGGGGCGGCCACCCGGACCGGCTCGACGATCGCGCCGTCGAGCTCCAGCGTCGGCTCCGCCAGATCGACCAGGTTGAACACCAACTGGGTGTACGGCGCGCGGGAGCGGCGCCGGCGCGGCGGGCGCACCTCCTGCACGATCCGCTCGAACGGCACCGCCTGGTGGGTGATGGCGCCGACCACCCGCTCCGCGACGCAGGCGACGTACTCGTCGACCGACTGTTCGTCCCCGACGGTCAGGCGGATCGGCAGCAGATGCGCGAAGAGGCCGATGACGGCGCCCGCG
This sequence comes from Micromonospora sp. NPDC007271, assembly GCF_040634005.1. Taxonomy (NCBI): domain Bacteria; kingdom Bacillati; phylum Actinomycetota; class Actinomycetes; order Micromonosporales; family Micromonosporaceae; genus Micromonospora; species Micromonospora sp. NPDC007271. The sequence continues at coordinate 25,682 of NZ_JBEYER010000014.1, read as the reverse complement.
GCCGGTCCCCGCCGGCCCGCGTTCGGGCAGGACACGACGACGTCGTCCACCCCGGCCAGCGCCCGGATGACCAGACCGTACGCGCTGAGCAGCAGGACGAACGGGGTGCGGCCCCGGTCGCGTGCGGCGTCGCGCAGCGCGCCCGCGGTCACCTCGTCGATGGTCCCGGTGACCTCGACCGCGGCCGTGGCCGCCAGGTCCGGGTCGCCCGCGGGCAACTCGACGGCGGGTGGCGCGTCCCGCAGCGCCTGCCGCCAGTAGGCGATCTGCTCGTCCAGCTCGCCGTCGGCCAGGGCCCGCTGCTCCCGCCACACCACGTCGCGGTACCGGTGCTCGAGCGGCGGCAGCGGCGTCGGCCGTCCGTGCCGGCGGGCCCGGTAGCAGGCGGCGAGCTCGTCGACGAAGATCCCGGCCGACCAGCCGTCGAACACGATGTGGTGGACGGTGAACAACAGGACGGCCCGCTGCGGGTGCGTCACGAGCACGTCCAACCGCAGCGGCGGGCCGGCGGCCAGGTCGAACGGGATCTCCCGGTGTCGCCGCAGCCAGCGCTCGACGTCCTCGTCCGAGGCTCCGGGGTCGTCCGTCACGGCCGGGACGATCTCGACCTGGTCGGCTTCCCGCACCACGCACCGGCCGCGGTCGGAGTGGAAGGTCCAGCGCAGGGCGTCGTGTCGGCCGACGACGTCGTTCACCGCGTCCTGGAGGGCGGCCAGGTCGAGGCCGCCCCGCACCGAGAAGGCGAGCGCGCTGTTGTAGTCGGAGCCGCCGGGGTTCATCTGGTGCAAGAGCCACAGCTCGCGCTGGGCGGGCGACGCCTCCGCGCCGACCGGGGGCGCCGGCTCCTCGCGCCTCGTCCCGAGTTCCCGTTCCACCACCTGCGCCAGGTCGCGGAGGGTACGGGCGTTGAACAGCGCGCGCAGCGGCAGCCGGGTGTGGAAGGCCTGCTCGATCCGGGCCATCAGCCGCGCCGCGAGCAGCGAGTATCCGCCGAGGGCGAAGAAGCTGTCCTCGGGCCGGACCGACTCCCGGTCCAGGATCTCGCACCAGAGCGCGGCCAGCCGGTCCTGCACGCTCGCGGCGAGGGCCCGCGGCAGCTGGTGCCGGGCGCGGGGCGGCGGGGGAAGCTGCCGGACCGCCAGCTTGTGGTTGGGCAGCAGCGGGAGGGAGTCGACGCGGACGTAGGCGGCCGGCAGCAGGTGGCTGGGGAGGGTACGGGCGAGCGCCGCCGCCACGGTGTCCTCGGGGACGTGGCCGACCAGGTACGCGACCAGTTGCAGCGTGCCGGGCACCACGTCGTCCCGGGCGATCACGGCAGCGTCGGCCACGCCCGGCACCCGCCGCAGCGCGGCGCTCACCTCGGCGGGCTCGACCCGGTAGCCCCTGATCTTGACCTGGTCGTCGGTCCGCCCCGCGAACTGCACCTCGCCCGAGGGCAGGCGCCGCCCGAGATCCCCCGTGCGGTACATCCGCCCCCCGTCGGCCGCGAACGGATCGGGCAGGAAACGGTCGGCGGTGAGCCGGGGCTGCCCGAGGTAGCCGCGGCCCACCTGGGGACCACCGAGATGGATCTCCCCGACGTCGCCGTCGGGCACCGGCCGGAGCTGATCGTCCAGCAGGTAGAGCCGGATCGTGGGCAGCGGCCGGCCGATCGGGAGCACCGGCTGGTCGCGGTCCGCGTCCGTGACCAGGTGCACGGTGGCGATGGAGGTGCACTCGGTCGGTCCGTAGTGGTGCACGAGCTGGTTGTCCGGGCCTGCGGCCCGCCGGGCCGCCGCGCTCTCGGCCGCCTCGCCGCCGAACCACAGGCGGGGCGTCCGGCGGGCCTGCTCCGGGCGGACCTGCACCAGTTGGTGCAGCAGCGAGCTGGTCAGCGGCAGCACCGTCAGGTCGGCCTCGGCGACCTCGTCGTACAGGTGCCCCACCGAGCGGAGCGCCTCCTCGGAGGCGAGCCACACCGTGGCGCCGGCGGCGAGCGCACCCCAGACGTCCAGCAGCACCGCGTCGAACGACGAGCTGAGCACGTGCGCGACCCGGTCCTCCGGGCCGTGCCGGAGCAGCTCCTCGCCGGTGAGCAGGGTGAGCACGTTGCGGTGGCTGAGCACCACCCCCTTCGGCTGCCCGGTCGAGCCGGAGGTGTAGAGCACCATCGCGGCCTGTTCGGGGAGCACCGGGGCCAGGTCGTCCGCGCGGGCCGGCCTGGCGGGCTCGCCGTCGATCGCCACCACCAGCCGGTCGGGCGGCAGGACGGCGCGCGCGGCGGCGTCCGCGAGCACCACCGGGCAGCCGCTGTCGGCCAGCAGGTGGGCGATCCGCTCCGCCGGGTACGAGCGGTCGATCGGCAGACAGGCGGCGCCCGCCTTGAGCGCCGCCAGCATCGCCACGACCAGGTGCGGCCGCCGCGCGGCGCAGACCGCGACGACCGCCTCCGGCGCGGTTCCCAACCGCCGCGCCAGCTCGTCGGAGCGGCGATCGAGTTCGGCGTACGACAGCCGCTCGCCGGCGCCCACCACAGCGGTGGCGTCCGGGCGGCGGGTGGCCTGCCGGCTGACCCACTCGTGGATGGTCCCGGCGTGGGCTGTCTCCTCCTGTGGCACGGTCACCTCCGGTCTCCACCCCGGTCCGGCGTGAGGTGGAAGATCTTCGAGTGCGGCGGCAGCACCAGGTCGTACTCGTGGCGCACCCGCCAACCGGTCTCGTCGAAGACCTCGTACCACTGGTCGAGGGTGGGCAGATCCTGGCCCATCAGCGCGTGCACGTGTTCGAAGCCGAGGGTGAGGATGGGCAGGTCGGTCCCGGGCACCCGCCCCGACCGGTAGGTGTCGCAGAGCGCGAACGAGCGCAGGGCGGGGAAGGCCCGCCGCAGATTGTCCAGCACCCGTACGCAGCGTTCCCGGGGCCAGAAGTCGTGCCCCATCAGGAAGCTGCAGACGAAGTCCACGTCGGCGAACTCGGGGCGGTGCTCGAGGTCGTGCACGTCCGCCTCGATGACGATCGCCCGGTCGGCCAGGCCCGCATCGACCAGCCGCGCGCGGGCGAGCGCCACGGCCGCGGGCGCGACGTCGATCCCGATCGCGGTGGCGTGCGGGTGGCGGCGCAGCGCGCTGATCAGGCGGCTGCCGCTGCCGCAGCCGACGTCCACCATCCGGGTCGGCGGATCCCGGTCCAGCATCGCGTCGAAGACCGGATCGATGAAGCGGGCGCCGAAGTCGGCCGTACCGATGCTGATTCTCGTGGCGTCCCGCTGGATGAAGCGACCGTGGCGATTGGCGGTGCGCCCGACCGCGCCGGCCGTACGCAGCAGCTCGCCGCAGCCGCCGAGCAGCCAGGTGAAGAAGCCCTTGGTGGCGTGCACATCGGCGAAGCTCGTCGTGCCGGTGACCTTGTCGCCGGCGACGGCCACCACCCCGGCGCTGGCGAGCGCGTCGGTGACGGCCCGCAGCGACGGCGGGTGCAGGTCGTGCTCCTGGGCGTACGCCTCCCGGTCCACCGTGCCGTGTTCGGCGATCGCGTCGAGCAGGCCGAGCTCGTCCGCCGCCGCCACGGCGAACCCGCCGATCGAGTCGTTGAACAGCCGGGCGGAGAGGCTGCCGGCGGCGCCGACGCCGGGCGGCAGGCCGGGGAGGGCGGCAACGGACGCCGTGGTGCCTCGGGGCTCGTGCACGGTCACACCTTTCGCAGCGCGGTCGTCTCGGCCATGGTCAGCCCGCCGGTGTCTCGTCGATGAGCAGCGCCAGCTCGCTGAGGGACTCGCAGTCGAAGATCTTCCGCAGCGGCACCTCGACGGCGAACACGTCCTCGATCGCCGCGGCCAGCTCGGTGGCCATCAGGGAGTGGCCACCGAGTTCGAAGAAGTCATCCTGCGGCAGCACCGCCGGCACCTGGAGCAGGTCCAGCCAGATCTTCGCCAGCTGCGCCTCGGTGGGCGTGAACCCCGGGTCGTCGTTCGCGGAAGGGTCGGCCGGCCCGGCCCGGTACGCCCCGAGCAGCGCCGACAGGTCCGGCTTGCCGGACGCGAGGCGGGGAATGGCCGGCACCCGCAGCACCCGCGGCACCATGGGCCGGGGCAGCCGGTGGGCGACGAGCTCGACGGTCGAATCCTCCCCGTCGGGCACGGCGCCGGCCACGAAGGCCACCAGACGTGGCCCGTCGCCGTCGTCGACCGCCGCGACGGCCACCTCGGCCTCGGGGCACGCGGCCTGGACCACGGTCCGGACGGCCTCCGGTTCGACTCGGACCCCGTTGACCTTGACCTGGTCGTCGGTGCGGCCGACGAAGGCCAGCGACCCGCCGGGCAGCCGGCGGACCAGGTCGCCGGTGCGGTAGACCCGGCCACCGGGAGCGCCCTCGGGGTCGGGCCGGAACCGGTCCGCGGTCGCGCGCGGGTCACCGAGGTAGCCGTGGGCCAGCCCGGCTCCGGTGATGCCCAGCTCCCACACGTCCGGATCGTCGCCGGCTCGGCCGGCGGCGGGAAAGAACCGCAGCCCGGTGCCCGGCGCCGCCGAGCCGATCGGCACGACCGACCCGACCTCGGCGCCGTCCACCTCGAAGCAGGTCGAGTCGACGCACGTCTCGGCCGGCCCGTACTGATTGAAGATCCGGGCCGGCGTGCGCGGCCGCAGCCGGTCGAGCAGGTCGCCGTCGAACTGCTCGCCACCGATGAACAGGTACCGCAGCCCGGCGAGGGCGTCGGCCGGGGCCAGCCGCAGGAACGCCCGCAGCACCGACGGCACGAAGTGCGCGGCGGTCACCCCGGTCCTGGTGATCAGGTCGGCGACGCTGCGCGGGTCGCGCTGGCCGAACTGGTCCGCGATCACGACCCGGCCGCCGTACGCGAGTGGGGCGAGCATCTCCCACCAGGCGAAGTCGAACGTCGGGTCGGCCTGCCAGAGCACCCGGTCGTCGGCGTCGAGCGGGTACGTCCGCTGGCCCCAGCGCAGCCGGTGCAGGATCGCCCGATGCGGCACCCCGACCCACTTCGGTGCCCCGGTCGAGCCGGAGGTGTGACAGACGTAGGTCAGCTGCTCGGGGTGCAGCGCGGCCGGCGGGCCGGCGGGATCGCCGCCGTGCCGGGCGGACGCGGTCACGTCATCCCCGGTCAGGCTCGCCACCTGGCCCATCGCGCCGAGGTGCGGCCGCATCGCCGGATCGGCCAGCACCACGGGCCGGCCGGCGTGCAGCAGCCCGAGGACCGCGACGAGGCACTGCCGGCCGCGGGCCAGCTCCACACTGACCGGTTGCCCCGGTGCGACCCGTCCGGCGACGTACCGGGACACCGCGCCGGCCGCGCGGGCGAGCTCGCCGTAGCTGAGCGTGCCCCCGTCGTCGGTGAGCGCGGCGGCGTCCGGCGCGGCCCGCGCCCATCGGAAGAAGTCGCTGACGACGTTGTCCGGTCCTGGGATCACAGCGCCCTCACGATCTCCTCGAGAGCGTCCAGCGCCGTCTCGATCTCCGTCGGGGTGTTGTAGAGGTAGGCCGACAGGCGCAGCACGGGACCGCCGGCCAGGTGGTCGACCAGTGGCTGCGCGCAGAGGTGCCCGGAGCGGCACATCACTCCGTACGAGTCGCTGAGCGCCCGGGCGACGTGCTCCAGGCGCGCCACGCCCTCGATGGCCACCGAGACGATGGCCGAACGGTCCAGCGACGCGTCGCCCCCGATCACGGTGAGCCGGGGGGACGCGGCGCACGCGTCGAGCAGCATCCTGGCGAGCGCGGAGTCGTGCGCGGCGAGTTCACCGAGGCCGACCCCCTCCAGGTAGTCCACGGTGGCGCCGAGCCCGATGACGCCGGCGATGTCGGGCGTGCCGTACTCGAACCGGTGCGGCACCCGGCGGATCCGGGTCTCGTCCAGCGACACCCAGTCGACGGTGCCGCCGCCGATCGCCGTCGGCCGGAGCTGCTCGAGCGCCTCCAGCCGGCCGCAGAGCACCCCGACGCCAGCGGGACCGCACATCTTGTGGGCCGAGAACGCGATGAAGTCGGCCCCCAGGTCGCGGAAGGCGTTGCCGCGGTGCGGTACGTACTGGGCGGCGTCGACCACCACGAGCGCCCCGGCGTCCCGGGCCTGCTTCACCATGCGCTCGACCGGGGGACGGACCCCGGTGACGTTGGAACAGGCGGTGAGCGCCACCACCCGCGGCTCCCGGCGCAGCTCGCGTTCGTACGCGTCCAGGTCGACCTCGCCGGAGGGCAGGACGGGCACGGTCCGCACCGACGCGTGCGCCCGCCAGGGCAGCAGGTTGGAGTGGTGGGCGTCGAGCGTGGTGACCACGGAGTCGGCGGGGGTGAGCCCCAGCCCGCCGGCGACGAGGTTCAGCGCCTCGGTGGTGTTCCGGACGAAGACCACCTCGGCGGCGCGGGCGCCGAGGAACTCGGCCACGCTCAGCCGGGCGTTCTCGTACCGGTCGGAGGCGAGCTCGGACAGGTAGTGCTTGCCCCGGTGGATGTTGGCGCCGTTGCCCCGGTAGTAGTCGGCGACCGCGTCGATCACCTGCTCCGGCCGCAGGGTGCTGGCGGCGCTGTCCAGGTACACGATCGGCCCGGCGTCCGGGTCCCGCAGCGCCGGGAAGTCCGCGCGTACGTGCTCGAGGTCGGGCAGCGTCATCGCGGGCCGCCTCCGATGCCCGCGCCGAGGCAGGACAGGAACTTGCCGGTGCGGTCGGTGGCGATGTACTCCACCTGCTCGACCTCGACCTGAGCGTCCGGCCCGAGCGCCGCGACGATCCGCTCGCGCAACGCGGCCCCGGTGGCGGTGCCGTCCGTCCCCTCGGCGGGGACGTAGCTGAACCGGAACCGCCGTGGGGAGCGCTGCTGCATCCGGTAGAGGACCACCCCCGGATCCGCTCCGACGAGGTCGTCGAACTCCTTGGGCGACAGGCCGCGGCCGTCGGGCAACGCCAGGTGGTGCACGGCGCGGCCCTCGTGCCGGACCGCGGGGAACGGGCTGCCGCACGGGCACGGTGGCAGCCGCCGGTAGAGGTCGCCGGTGCGGTAGCGGACGTGGGGGAGCAGCCGGTCGCGCAGCGAGGTGGCGACCAGCTCGCCCACACCGCCCTCCGGCACCTCGGCGGCGGTGGCATCCAGCAGTTCCATGAAGAAGGTGGCGGTGTTGAGGTGCAGGACGCCCCGTGGGCACTCCATCGCCACCCAGCCCAGCTCCGACATCGACACCACCTCGGCGACCGGGATCGCCGGCGCGAGGGCGGCCACGACCTGCCGCCGGGCCACGTGGGTGGCCAGGGTGTACGTCAGGATCACCGCGCTGACCGCCGGTGGCGGCAGGGCGCGGGCCCGGTACTGGCGGAGCAGGAAGGCCAGGTGGGTGGCGTCGGTGTAGAACCAGTCCGGCCGGTGGATCCCGACCTCCTCGATCGCCTGCTCGACCATCGACGGCCGGGTGGCGAGCAGGTCGTGCCCCACCGGCAGCACCAGCGTGCCGTCGCGCAGGGTGCGGCTCTCCATGGTGGTCAGCGGACTCGCGCACTCGACGTCGGAGCAGTTCGGGGCCGCGTACCGAGCGATCCGCTGGGACCGGGCGCGGAGCAGGCGTCGCTTCAGCTCCAGGTGGACCGAAGTGGTGTCCGCCATCCGGCGCGCCAGGTCGTACGTGTGCGCCGCGGTGGTGAGGCGCTGCCCCCCGGTGCCCGAGCTGTGGCTGATCAGTACGTGCTGCTCGGCGGAGAGCGGGCCGGCCAGCGCGACCACCCCGGCGGGGTAGTTCGCCCGGTAGAACTGCTTGTCAGTGAGGGGCAGCGACCGGAAGTCGGCGAGGTCGGCGAGCCCGTCGACGTCCACGCCGGCCCGGTCGAGCAGGCCACGGTAGGCGGAGGCGTGCCGGTACGCGTACCGTGCCTCCGCCAGGGCCAGGTCGAGCCGGTTCGTGCGGACACGCGCCGGCGTGGTCGTGGCCGGTCCGTCCTGCCCGGGCCGGGTCGCGGTGGTGCCGGCCGGTCCTAGGTCCATCGCACGACCGTCTTCTCGTCGACGAAGCCGAGCAGGCTCGCCGCGGTGGCACGGAACTCCTCGTGCCGTTCGACCGCGTGGATGTGGCCGCTGTTGAAGATGTAGAGGTCACCGGGGCGGACGTCGAGGCGCAGCCTTCGGTGGGCCTGGAGGGCCGCCGGCGGGTACGGGCCGCCGTCCACCGTGGTGCCGAACCGTGCCCGGGTGGCGTCGTCGGGGACCACGTTCCAGATCAACAGCCCGCCGCCGCCCCCGTTGGCCAGGCAGAGGTTCACCGCGCAGATGCCGTCCGCCGCGGCGCCGATCTCGAATCCGTCCTGGCGCGGGTCCCGGCACTGCGCCGCGTCCTCATGGGGGACGAGCGCGAACTCGCCGTCGGACACCCAGGTCCGGACGAGACCGCGACAGCTGTCGGCCCCGTCGAGGGTCGCGGGCCGCAGCGTCACCCCGGCGTCGGCGAGGTGCTCGTCGAGGTGTGACCAGAACCGCCGCCAGGGGCTGCCCTCGAACTCCAGCACGCGGGCGACCTCACCGGCCACCTCCGCGGACTCGGCGAGGTAGCGGGCCGGCGGCTTGTGGTAGTGGTAGGCGCCCAGGTATTCGCTGGGGGCCTCGGTGTCGCGCCGGCGTACCGCGGGTGACGCCCGGAACCGGGCGAGGATCTCCGCCACCTCGTCCTGGGCGGCGTACCCCCGGAGCACGGCGCCGAGCCGTCGACCCCGCAGGACGTCCTCGACCGGGCCGAGGCCCCGCTCGGCGCTGTCGTGCACCCGGAACGCCCCGTCGCCGCCGGACCGACCGGTGACGACCGCCGCCGAGGAACTCATCGGTCACTCCTTCCGGCTGTGCACAGGGCGCCGACCGGGGCGCGCCGGTAGTCGACGGGTGACCATGGGTCACTCCCGACTCAAGCTATTCGATCTCGATGACCTGTCAAGGGAGGCCGGCAGGGTGCCGGCCGAACGGATGTCCAACATGGAAAGCCCGGCTCTGAGTCATAGTGGCCTCATAGGGAAAACGTAAAAATGGCCTAGGTCCGGTGGTCGGTCGAGCGCCCGGCAAAGGGGATCCCGCCAACGGTTCGCACGGCCCCCGCGGATCGGCGTGGGCGCGTATCGTGTCCACCGTGGTGCTCGGTGAGTGATCGCCGGGATACCAGGTGCGACCGGGTCCGGCTGGTCACCGGAGGTCGGGAACGGGGGAGGACCGCATGGACTTTCGGCTCCTCGGGCCAGTGGAGCTGCGCCGGGACAACCGGCCGGTGGGGATCGGCGGGGTCAAGGCGCGGACCGTGCTGGCGTCGCTGCTGCTGACCCACGGTTCGGTCGCCTCCGACTCCTGGCTGCGCCGCATGCTCTGGGGTGACGAACCGCCGTCGACCGCCTACGCGCAACTGCCCACCTACATCTCCGGGCTGCGCCGGGCCTGCGGCGACGCCTGCCAGATCGTGCGCCAGGTGCCGGGGTACGTGATCCACGTCGATCCCGAACGGCTCGATCTCCTCGCGTTCCGGGCCCTGGCCGAACAGGGGCGGGACCAGTTACGCGGCGGGTCGATCGAACGCGCCGCCCACGACCTGCGCGCCGCGCTCGCGCTGTGGCGTGGCCCGGCCCTCTTCGGCGTGACCGACCACCTGATCGACGCCGCCCGGGCCCGGCTCGAGGAGGAGCGGCTGAGCGTGCTGGAGGAGCGCGTCGAGGCGGATCTCGCCCTCGGGCGCCACGCCGAGCTGGCGCCGGAGCTGACCTGGCTGCTCGGCGAGCACCCGCAGCGGGAGCGGCTGCGCGCGCAGCTGATGCGCTCCCTGTCCCACAGCGGGCGACAGGCCGAGGCGCACAGCGTGTTCCAGGAGGGGCGCCGGCTGGCCGAGGCGTCCGGCGCCGACCCGGGGCCGCTGCTCACCGACGCGTACGAGCTGCTCATGTCCGGGCAGTCCGGCACCGGCGACGGCGCGCCGGCCGAGCGGACCACGGCCCTGCTCGGGCGGCCGGCCCCGATGGTCCGGGCGGCCCTGCTCGCCCGCCCCCTGGCCGGCCCTCCGGCCGAGCTGCCCGCCGCGCCGTACCATTTCGTCGGCCACGCGGCCGAGCTGGACCGGGCCCGCGCGCAGCTGCGCGAGACCGGCGGGGGATCGGCGTCCCATCGGCCCGCCGGCCTGCTGGTGACCGGCATGGCGGGCGTCGGCAAGACGGCGCTGGCCCTGCGCGCGGCCCACCTGGAGCGCGACCGGTTCCCCGACGGCCAGCTCTACGCGGATCTGCGCGGCAGCGGGAGCGACCCGGCCGATCCGGCCGACGTGCTGGTGGCCTTCCTGAACTCCCTCGGCGTGTCCGCGCGGCTGATGCCGCCGCCCGAGGAGCGCGGTCGCCTCTACCGCACCCTGCTCGCCGGTCGCCGGGTCCTGGTCTTTCTCGACGACGCCACCGAGCGTCAGGTCCGCCCCCTGCTGCCCGGCCAGCCGGAGAGCCTGGTGGTCGTGACCGGGCGGGCCCGGATGGCCTCCCTGGACGGCCTGCTCCCCCTCGATCTGGGGACGCTGACCCACGCCGAGGCGGCGGAGCTGCTGGGTCGCCTGATCGGTGTGGAGCGCTGCGGCGCGGAGCCGGAGGCGACTCGGAGCATCGTCAAGATCGCCGGCTGCCTCCCGCTCGCCGTCCGTGCCGTCGCGGCGCGGATCGCGGCCCGCCCGCACTACACCCTGGCCCGTTTCGTCCAGTGGTGCATGACCGGGCCGGACTGGTTGCGCCGGCTGCGCGGGGACCACCTCGACGTCGAGCGGACGATCATGTCCGGCTACGAGACCCTCGACGAGCCGGCCCGCCGCATGCTGCGCAGACTGAGCCTGCTCAACAGGTCGACACTGGAGCCCCGGCACGGGGCGGAGGCGCTGAACCTCCCGGTGGCGGCGGCCGAGGAGCTGATGGAGTCTCTGGTCGACGCCCGGCTCCTGGACGCCGTACCGGCCGACCGCGGCACGACCTATCGTTTCCACCGCCTGGTCTGGGAATGCGTGCGACTGCGGGCGTCCGCGGAGGAGCCGAAAGCGGGCCGCTCGGCCAACGCCGAAATCAGGGCGGCGTGACGCCCGGCCGCTGGTCGCATTGTCGCGCGCCGGGCCGTGCGCCCCGGCGACGAATTGCGCCGACCCGCCACGACGTTGCCCGCTGCGGAATCGAGCCGCGACACTGATCGACGGGGTGGCGTCGTCTGGGCCGCTCCGCTATCGTTGGCGGCGAATTGGCCGGGTCGGCTATCGACGTTGGCACCCAATCTCTCGGAAAGCTGAATTGAGCGGAGGCGTCATGTCCGAGGTGGGCACTCCGACGATCAACGAAATCTTCGCCGCGATGCGCGACACCGAAGTATTCGCTGAGCTCATGGAGACCTACGAGCTGACCGAGGACGATCTACTGGCCCGAGTACGCGTATTCTCGCACCGAATAACGGAGGCGCTGGAGTCACGTCCGTGGCAGTGACGACAACCCCCGCATCCCGACGACTTCCCCGCCACTTCTGGCTGCTCTGGGTCGGCACCTTCGTCAACCGGGCCGCCACGTTCGTCGCGCCGTTCCTCATGCTCTTCCTCACCGGCGAGCGGGGGCTGGCCGCCACCACCGCCGGTGTCGTGCTCGCCGTGCAGGGCGGCGGGCTGGCCCTGTCCAACCTGATCGGTGGATGGTTGGCCGACCGCTGGGGCCGGCGCAACACCATGCTCGCCGGGCTCAGCCTGACCGCGGTCATCGTGCTGATACTGCCCGAGGTACGAAACCTCTGGCTGGTCGTGGCGCTCGTCGGCGCCCTCGGCCTCGTTGCCGACCTGCACCGCCCCGCGCTGAACGCGCTGGTGGCGGACGCCGTCCCGGAGGAGGACCGGACCCGGGCCTACAGCCTGCTGCACTGGGCGATCAACCTGGGCATGTCCGTCGCCATGGTGGGTGGCGGGGTGCTGAGTGAGATCGGATTCGCCTGGCTGTTCCGGTTCGACGCGGTCGCCACCGCCGCGTTCGCGGTGCTGATCTGGCGTCTGCTGCCCGCCGGGCCGGAGGTGGCGGCGGCGCCGAGCGCCGACGCGTCCTCGGCCGTCGACTGGTGGCGCAACGGCCGGCTGCTGGCGTTCGTGTCGATCACGGCCGTCGTGTTCGGCATCTACTTCCAGAACTACGTGACCCTGCCGCTGGCGGTGACCGCGACCGGCCTGACCCCCCGGGATTTCGGCGTGATGCTCGCGGTCAACGGGATCGCCGTCGCGGTGCTCCAGCCCCTGCTCGCGAACCACCTCGGCCGGCTCCGCCCGAGCGGCGCCCTGGTCGGCGCGTACCTGCTGATCGGCGCCGGCTACGGCCTCGTCGCCATCGCCGGAGACCTGCTCAGCCTGGCCGGCACGGTGCTGCTGTGGAGTCTCGGCGAGATCGTGCTGGTCGCCGTCGGGTCGGCGTTCGTGGTCGCCCTGGCGCCGGCCCACGCCCGCGGTCGCTACCTCGGCGTGTACGGCGCGGCCATCGCGTCGTCGGCGGCCGTCGCCCCGCTGGCCGGCACGACGATCTACGCCTGGAACAGCACCGTCCTGTGGGTGGGGTGCTTCGTGTTGACCCTGATCGCGTCGGTGGTCCAGCTCATGCTGCGTCCCGCGGCGCCTGCGGCGGCCCCCGAAACGGTCGGTCCGCTCGTCACGGTGGAGGAAAAGGCATGACGGTCAGGACCGGTCGACGCATCGCCGACCTGGCGGACGACTGGGCGAGGACGATCACGCACGACTCGGTCCTCACCCTGCCGGAGTGGCTGGCCACCGACGACGAGGGGCGGGACGGGGAGACGCGTTACCTCCTCTCCGGCGAGAACGGCCAGGGTGCGGGGCTTGTCGCCAATCCGATCGCCGCCGGCACGTTCCCGACCAACGACCCGGTGGCGCTCCTGCTCAGCTCTGAGCTGGAGCCGGGCGGTGAGGCGGGTCTGGTCGCGCGGATCGGCGACCTCCGCGCCACGCTCGCCGACGACCTGGCGAGCTGCTACCCCGTCGCGGTCTCCACGCTGCCCGGGGGATACCTGCCCGGGCTGGTCGGCGACCTCCGGCCGGAGAACGTCCGGCTGCTGCTCGACGGGCTGCAAAAAGCCGCCTCCGACTGGGGGTGCGAGGCCGTCTCCGTGCTGCACGTGCCCGACGGCAGCCCGCTCACCGGGGAGCTGCGGCGGCGAGGCTTCGTGGGTGCCGCCTTCCTGGCCCAGGCCCAGCTCGACCTCACGGCGAAGGACTTCGACGAATACCTCGCCGGCCTGCCCAAGCGCCGCCGGAATAAGATCCGCCGCGAGCGCCGCGAATTCGCCGAGGCGGGTTTCACGGTCCGACTCGACGACATCGGCCGGCGCAGCCGGGAGATGGCCGAGCTGCACGCGGCGCAACTGCAGAGCTACGGCTACCACCAGGTGACCGCCGAGCGGTTGCAGGGCCTGATGGACCGGATCGAGCGGCACCTGGCCCCCTGGTGCCGGATCCTGGTCGCCGAGCGCGACGGCGAGCTGGAGGCGTTCGCCCTGGCCTACGAGTACGCTGGCGAGCTGCACCTCAAGATGACCGGCTTCTCGGCGTCCGCGCAGGAGCACTTCGGCTACTTCGCCATGTCGTACTACGCGCTCATCGAGTACGCCCTCCAGGCCGGAGTGCACACTATCGTCTACGGTCCGCTCACCTACCACGCCAAGGTGGTCCGGGGCTGCGCCCTGTCGCCCCGCAGCAGCTACCTCCTCGTACCGGAGCCGCTGCGGGAGCGGGTCGCTCAGCTGGCTGAGCTGATCGACCGCCACAACCGGGCGGTGTTCACCGCGATGGGCACTGGCGACCGCTGACCCTCAGGGGCGGATCTCGAACAGGCAGACCGGGGTGCCGCCCAGGGCCTCGTCGTAGTCGACCTGCCCGAGCCGTAGCAGGTGGTGCAGCAGCGCGGGCGCGTCCGGTGGTGCCGGCGACCAGCGGATCCCGCCGTTGACCGGGATCTCCCGTACGCCCAGCCCACGCAGGTGGGCCGACGTCGCGGGGTTCGGGACGGCGAGCAGGCCGCGACCGCCGGGGCGCAGCACCCGACGTACCTCCGCCAGCCCGCGCTCGCCGCCGCGCTCCTCGGAAATTTGGTAGGCGCCGTGGGACACCACGACGTCGACCGAGGCGTCCGGCAGCGGCAGCCGGTCGAAGCCACCCTCGAGCAGCTCGGCGTCCGGCACCGTCGCCCCCGCCAGGGCCAGCAGCGGCCGGCAGGGGTCGATCCCGATCAGCCGCGCGGCGTGACCCGCGAGGTGGACCAGCAGCCGGCCGCTCCCGGTGCCCACATCGGCGACGTCGAGTCCGCGGAACTGCTCGGGTGGGAACATGTCGTCGAGCGGCGGCTGCTGGAGCGCGGAGAACTGCTCGTACACCTCGGGGTGGCCATGATAGGCCATCTCCCAGAAGTACACGGTGGTCACCGCGAGCTGCGCCTGGAAGATCTCCGTGCGGCTCACCGGCTCGTCGCCGTACGCGCGCACCTCGGCGGCGAGGCCGGGGTCGATCGAGTCCAGCACGTGCGCGGCGACGTCCGGCGCGGCCCCGCGGAGTGCCCGGGCGAGGGTGCGGACGTCGAGGCCCTGGGCGGTCGGGTGGAACCAGCGGCGGAGGTAGTCGGGTGCCAGGTGCCGCAGGTCGTTGACCCAGAGCAGCGCGTCCGACCGGGGCGCAGCGACCGGGACCGGTTCCCAGATCGTCGTGGTCATGCGTAGCACCAGAAGTGAATCATGTGCACAGGCGTGTCGCTGGTCCGTTCGGGCACCGCCTCGCGCCACCGGGCGCGTAGGTCGAAGAAGGAGAAGGAGTTGAAGGTCAGCGGCACCGGGAGGGTGCGCCCGTCGTGGCCGTAGAGCTCCAGCACGAGGCCGTCGTCGCCGGACGTCAGCGGCAGGTGGGCGGTCAGCACCCGCTCAAGCCGGTTCTGGTGGTGGGCGCCGATGAAGTCGCCCCGGTCGAACCGGCGAATCATGCAGCGGATCTTGCCGAGGGAGTATCCGGTGGCCGACCGGACGAAGTCGAGCAGGGCCTTCATCTCGTCCACCGTGAACGGGCACGTCTCGTCCAGCCGCCGCTGCCCGTCCCGGTAGGACCAGGTGCGGGTCGTGCTGAACCGGTAGTAGCGCTGCGCCCGGGGAGCGGCCTCGTACTCCCGGTGGTCCACGTGCCGGCCGCGGGTCTCCGCCCAGCCCTCCTCGTCGTTCGGCATGAGGCCGTACTCGACGAAGTAGTCGGTGCGGCGGGCGGCGTCGGCGGCGATCTCCGCGGCCCGGTCGGGGTGCAGGAAGTCGTCGATGACGACCAGCTGCCAGTCGTTGTCCAGGAACGTCCTGCGCGCGTCCGGGGCGCTCCGCACATGGCGGTCGACGATGAGGCTCACGGCCACAGCCCGCTGTAGCTGTGGGCCCGGGCGACCCGTCGCGAGCGCCCCGGCTGCAGCTGCCCGGCCCGGTGGATCGTGTCCGTGGTGAAGGCGATCATCGTGCCCGCCGGTGCGTGCACCGGGACGCCGCGCAATGCCAGGAACGGCTTGAAGTGGCCGAACAGGGTGTAGAACAGATCGTCGGTGAAGGAGTCGAAGACCCGGATCCGGATCGAGTTGTAGTCGCCCGTCCGCAGCCATTCGCTCGTCCGGACCTGGGCGCCCTGGTGCTGCGTGCCCGGAATGATCTCGAAAGCACCGTTGGTCTCGTCGACGTCATCCAGATAGACGAGGAACTTCAGGGACCGGATCTCGTCGAAGTGGTAGCCGATGACCTCGTCGCCCGGACGGTAGTCGTTGGTGAGGACCACGTGCCGGTTCACCGTGTTCGGGACGCCCAGGTAGCCGTCGGCGACGGCACGCATGAAGGGATGGCGGAAGGTCTCGTACGTCGCCGGCTGGCTCTCCGCCAGCTCGGCCAGGCCGTACTTGAGGTGCTCGCCGGTGCTCGTGCGGCCGTACGCGCGGGACAGGTCCTTGCCGGTGTCGGTGAGCTCCTCCGGTTCGGCGTCGACCGTGGCGAAGGCGCTGTCGAACTCGGCGGCGACGGCCGCGACCCGGTCGGGGCTCAGCCAGCCCGGAAGCACCGCCACCCCGTGGCGCTCCAGATTGGACACCGTGGCGTCGACGTCCGGGCCGTGGACGGTAAGGTCGTCCAGGGAAACCCGACCCGCACGTACTGTGTTGATTTCCATGCCACCCCCACGGCAGCGCCGCTGCGTCGTCAAGGAGTCGTTCGGACGCGCTCGAAGCTAACACCGTGATTCGGGTCGATCAAGCAGTTGACGCGGTACTCCCGTCGATTCCGGGGTGCTGGTGGAGCAGTGATCGGCTGTTCTATGGCTGGCCTAAATTTTCTCTATGATCAACCATTGAAACAGGCATGCAAAATGTATTTCCCTGCTCTGTCGTCGTTTCCGACCCTATGTCGACCGTGATTGTCTTGTCGTGCGGGAGAGCGCTTTGCTAGCGTCGCGTCGACGCTGCGACCGCGGCGTTTCCAGCCACCGCAGAGGAGTTGGTATGAAGACCGATCTCGATGTGGACGCCGAAGTCCTGCTCGAGGCGCTCAACGACGGCGAGAAGGCCAAGGCTCTCATGGCGGAGCGCGGTTGGACCGAGGACGACCTGGTCGCCCGGGCCGAGGCGCTGAACAAGTCGCTGGTCGAGTCGATGGCCTCGGTCAACGTCGTATGACCGGGTGCTCGCACTGGGCCTGACCTGATGGGGAGAGGTGGTCACATGCCGCAGGGCGGCCTGCTGTCCGACGCGATCCGGCGCCTGCAGACGACGACGGAGGCGGACTTCCGAGCGACCTGCGTGGACATCCTGTCCGCGGAGGTCGACTGGGCGTCCGTGGTACGCGACCACCTCGCCTCAGTCACCGACGACTCGCTCGTGGACGGCACGAGGCGGATCTTCGTCGAGGGCGTCGAACCCAAGACCCTGCTGCTGCACGACGAGCCGGGCCGGTTCCGGCTCGTGCTCAACCACTTCGACAAGGCGAGCTTCCTCGCCCACCAGCGCGAGGGCCGTATCACACCGCACTACCACCACTTCGACTTCGCCACCCGGGTGATCGGGGGGAGCTACCACCACCTGCTGTTCAGCAACAGCGGGGACGTGGCGCGGCCGAAGCTCGCGCTCCGTCACCGGACCCGGGACGATGCCGGCCACGTCTACGTGCTCCCCTGGGACGAGTTCCACTGTGTGCTGGCGCCGGAGCCCGACACGATGTCTCTCCAGATCCGCAGCCCGGCCCGCTGCGTGCCCAACCGTCGGCCGCTGGCCACGACCGCGAAGGAGCTCCTGGTCGCCCGCGACGTAGCGCTCGGCGCCCTGGACGCGCTGCCGCCGGCCGCGGTGTCCGGCCAGGTTCCCGAGTTCGCCCAGTGCTGGCTCTGACCGCCGTCGGCCCCTGTCGCCGACCCGGCTCCGAGGGAGATCAGTGACATCAAGCGTCGACACCGCCCCGTCCATGGCGGTGCCGGGCAGCGCCCGGCACCGTTCCCGCGACGCCTTCCGCCGGTACGCGGTGGAGGTGCTCGGGAGGATCCTCGACCACGCCGTGCTCACCGTGGGCGACCGGGAGGTGCGGCCGACCGGCGTACGCGTCAGATCCCACTCCGGTGACCGCCCGGTGGACCCGGTCGAGCCGGCCGGAGACCTGTCGGCGCCGATCGACGGGCAGCTCGCGGCGCTGGTCCGGATCACCGTACCTCGGGTGGCCGGGGAAGCCCGTTGGACGGCGCGCTGGCGCACCTCGACGGGGGAGGTCGGGGAATGGGCCCTGCCCGCCCCACCACCCTCCGACGACTTCACCTTCAGCTACCCGGTGCCCCCGGAGCCCGGTCCGGTCGACCTCACCGCCGGCCCCGCGGAGCTCTACGCCGCGACGCTCGGCGTCCTGCTGGACGCCGTCGAGCTGGTGGACGGCAACGAGCCGCTGCTCGTCGACGGCCTCCGGGTCGGCCAGCGGCATGTCCCGCTCCCGCCCGTCGAGCCCGAGACCCACCCCGACCTGGGGGGTCGCCTGGAGCTGCCGGGTGGCAAGCTCCAGCCGCTGCACACCGTCGCCGCCACCGAACCGGCGATCGTCGCGGTGGCCCGGCACTGGGCGCTGCTGGCCTCGCTGCTGACCGTCGAGCCAGATCCGCGCCGGCTGCCGATGGCGGGGGACGCCCCGGACGGCCGCATCACCGGCTTCACCCTTCGCCACCTGTCCGGCTGGCTGATCGACTCCGAGTGCCATCCGTCCGAGATCTATGAGTACCTGGCCCGCGTCTGCAACGTCGCCTGCCAGTTCTGCTACCTCTTCGGCAACCCCGACGACCTCGCTGTGGCGCGCGGCAAGAAGGTCATCGCGCAGGACGAGATCGACACCCGGCTGCGCTACTTCGACGTGACGGGCGGTCAGACCCTCTTCAAGTCACAGTGGGAGATCAACGAGTTCCTCGTCGACCCCAAACTGCCGCAGGTGCTGCGGACGCTGCGCGCCGCCACCGACAAGGAGTTCTACTTCATCACCAACGGCAGCCCCCTGCTGCCCCGGGTCATCGACCTGCTCGACGAGGTCCGCCCGGTCACGTTGGTCATCTCGACCAACACCATCGACGCGCCGCTGCGCCAGCAGGTGATGAACGAGCGCCGCACCCAGACCGAGACCGCGTTGAGCTGCCTCGAGCGTCTCTCCGAGCTCGAGATCCCGTTCGGGCTCAGCTTCGTCGCCACGCCGGAGTTCCCGGTCGAACGGCTGGAGGAGGCGCTGGCGAAGATCGAGCCGCTGCGGCCGGCGATGGTGCGCGTCAACCTCCCCGGCTTCACCCGGGCCCATCCCTACAACCTGCCGGCCGACATGGAGCGGCGGTGGGAGCAGTCGGCGCGCGACATCGCCGGCCTGCGCGAGCGTTACCGCACCCCGATCGTCATCATCCCGAGCGCCTTCGAGGCCAACACCCTCTTCGCCGACCCGCACGAGGCGCGCATCGCCGGTGCCGTGCCGGGGTCGCCGGCCGCGCACGCCGGCTTCCAGCCCGGTGACGTGGTGGAGAAGATCGGCATGTTCACCATCTCGTCCCGGGCCCAGATCCAGTCGCTTGTGATGACCCTGCGCCGCCCGGCGGCGGTCGTGGTCCGGCGCGGCGACCACCGGATCGAACTCACCCTGGACCCGGACGCACCCACGCAGTACCCCTACACCGGCCACCTGATCGGCAAGTACGTCGTGCCGTACGGGCTGGTCGTCGCGCCCTCGCTCAGCCTCGGCGACGCCCGGGTCATCGATCATGCGATCGAGACGACCGGCGCGCAACGGCCGTGGCTGCTCACCTCACGGCTGATGGAGGTGCAGGCCCGCAGCTTCATGGCCCGCTGGCTCCCGGAACGGTCCGAGATGATCCACTACGTGGTCGTCGCCAACGAGTACCTGGGCGGGAACATCCAGGTCCTGGACATGGCCACGGTCGGTGACCTGCACCGAGCGATCCGGCTGGACATCGAACGCCTCGGTACCCGACCCGACCTCATCCTGCTGCCCGGCACCGGCTTCAACCAGGAAGGGCGGGACATCGCCGGGCGGCACTGGGGTGACCTGGAACGGGCACTGCGGATCCCGGTACGGCTCCTTGACGTCACCACCCAGTTCCTCTTCTGAGGAAGGCGAGGTCCACCGCATGCCCCTCACCGTGACGCTGGTCCGGCCACCCGTCGACGTGCTGCACAAGTTCTCCAAGCCGGTCGAGTGCCTGGCGCTCGGCTACCTGGGCGCGGCAGTGCGCCACGCCGGGCACGACGCCTTCCTGGTGGATGGCATGGCCGCCGACTGGTCCGTCGAGGAGACCGCACGACGGATCCTCGCCACCGCCCCCGACGTGGTCGGCTTCACCGTGGTGCTCAACCACCTGCCACCTCAGGTCGAGGCGATCGCGGAGCTCCTTCGCGCCGGCGGGTTCGACGGGCCCGTGCTCGTCGGCGGGCACGCCGTGTCGTTCTTCCCCGAACGCGTGCTACGGGCGACCCGCGCGGTGGACGCGGTGATCTGCGGCGAGGGCGAGTTGCCCATCCAGGACATCGTCCGCGCGCTCGCCGACGGCCGGCCCTGGCAGGACGCGCCCGGGGTCACCTCCCGGAACGGTGACGCCATCCGGCGCAACGGGGTGAAGCGCCTCGACGACCTGGAACTGCTCGCCCACCCGGCCCGGGACCTCACCGCCGACATCATCGACGCGGACGGTCTCGCCGCCATGTCGACCAGCCGGGGCTGTTACGCCCGCTGCAACTTCTGCAGCATCCCCCGCTTCTACGGCCTGGAACGCGGCGGCAAGGGCCTCGCGTCCGGCGACTGGCTGGGCCGGGACCCGGCGAGCATGGCCGCCGAGGTGCTGGACCTGCACGAGCGCTTCGGCCTGCTGGAGCTGCTCATCGTCGACGACGAGTTCTTCGGCGGCGACCCGGCCGGCGTCGAACGGGCGTTGCGCTTCGCCGACCTGCTGGCCGCCGCCCGGTCCCCGGTCGCCCTGGCGCTCTCCTTCCGCGCCGAGAACGCCGAACCGGAACTGCTGGCCCGGCTGCGCGCCGGTGGCCTGCGGCACTGCTTCATCGGGCTGGAGTCGGGCGTCGACAGCGACCTGAAGCTGTACGGCAAGGCGCACTCCGCCGAGCAGAACCGCAGGGCCGTGCAGGTGGTGAAGGACCTTGGCCTGTCCTTCCAGCCCGGCTTCATGATGTTCCACTACGACTCCACCATCGACCAGCTCAGGCGCAACATGGCCTTCCTGCGGGACATCGGCGAGTGCAAGCCGGTCACCGTGAACAGTTCGGTGGATCCGCACTTCGGCACCCCGCTGCTGCGGGTGATGCGCCGGGAGAACGTGGTGGACGACCACGGCACCTCGATGACCATGCGGTACAAGGACCCTCGGGTGGCGGTCGCCAAGAGCATCGCCGAGGAGGCGGCCCTCGGGTTCCAGGAGTTCATGAACGTGATCGCCGGGATCCAGTCGGCCATCACCTACGAGTGGCGTCGGCCGGTGCCCGGCCGCCGGCCCGACGTGCAGGCGACCATCGACGGGTTCGAGGCACGGGTCAACGACGGCTTCGTCACGGTCGTCGAGGAGGCGCTCCAGGCGCTGGACGGCCCCGCCGACCCGCGAGACGTCCAGGAGGCGGCCCGGGAACGGTTGGCAAGCGTACGCCGCGAGCTGTCCGTCGGGCGGTCGCTGCTGATGCTCTTCCTTCAACAACGGGAGGGCGGGGTCGCGTACCGGACCCAGCGGGACCTGATGGCGGCCCAGGGTGTCGCCCCCTGAACCGGCGCCCTGGGCGGCACGGGTCGTCCTCGGCACCTGGGGCATCAGCGGGTCCGTCGGCACCGACACGGGCCCGGCCGGCTACCCCGACGTTCCCGCTGCCGAGGTGGACGCCGTGCTCGACACCGCGTACGCGGCAGGGGTGCGGTGGATCGACACAGCGCCGGCGTACGGTGGGGGCGCCGGCATGCGACGGGTGGCGGACTGGCAGCGGCGTCGCGTCCTCCGGTGGCACGTGGTCGTCAAGCCGGGGCGCCCACCCGGCCCGGCGGGCCCCCGATCGGAGATCGACCTCGCCTCGATCCGGGCCGAGCTTGCCCGGCAGCCGCTTCTCGAGCCGGCGGCGGTGCTGGTCAAGGACCCGCCGGCGGCGGCGTTCCGGGACGGGACGCTGCTCCGGCTGATCGGGCAGCTGTACGCCGACGGGCATCCGGTCGTCGGCCTGGCCACCCACCGACTCGACCTGATCGCCCAGCTCGGCCCGCCGCCGGTGCCCGACGCGGTGGTGCAACTGGAGTACCACCTGCTCAACCGGATGGTCGCCGGGCCGGCGGCGCGCAGCGCGGCGGCCGCCGGGTGGCGGGTGTGGGGGATGCAGCCGCTGGCGTACGGCTTCCTCGGCGGTCGCCACCACGCCGGCACGACGTTCGGTCCGGACGACTGGCGCTCCCGCATGCCCATCGCCGTACGCAGGGCGTTCGACGCGGGGGTACGCGGGCTGCGCTCCTGGCTGCCGGCGTGCGCGGTCGACCGGCCACCGGCGGAGGTCGCACTGGCGTGGTGCCTCGCCGCGCCGGCCCTGGACCGGGTCGTCGTGGGTCCCCGCCGCGTCGCCCACCTCGACACCCTGGACGGCGCGTGGTGGCTGGCGACGGACCCAGAGTTCGTCGACTTCGTCACCGCTTTTGGGAATCCGGTCGCCGGGCCGGCCGCCGGCTGACCCGGCCGCGTCGCGGAAGGCCATCTGGGCGGCCAGTTCGGGCGGCAGGGGCAGAAGGTGTGGTGGCTGACGGCGGGACCTGACCGGGCCGGCCCCGCGTGCGGGGCCCCCGCACGCGGCGCCGGCCCGCATGAGTCTGACCAGGCGTCCAGCGCTGGGTCAGCCCTTGTGGGCTTGCCGCCAGTCGCGCACCGCGTCTCGCATCCTGTCGAAGATCGCCAAGGGCGGTCCGGCGAGCATGTTCGCTACCGGCGACTCCCCGGCTGCCGGGTGCGGGCGGGTCGGCGCGATGGCTTCCGCGGCACGGATGGCACCAGCCATCCGGCGCAGGGTTTTCGGGTCGGTGTTTCGGCGCAGCGCCGGGAACTCGTCCTGCTCCTCGTGGGTGGCATGGGCCACAACCGCCTGCTCGAACTCGGCGAACTTGGCGTCGAACCCTGGCGCGTCCACGCCGAGATCGTACAGATCGGACAGGACGTGCTTGGCCTCGTTCTCCTCGTGCAGGCGGGCGTCGACCACGGCGTCGCTGGCGTCGTCTCGAGCGGCCGGGTGCACGACTTCCTCCTCGGCGCTCTCGTGTATGGCGAGGAGGCGGACGAGCTGCTGGAAGGCCTGCTGCTTCTGCTCGCCGTTCTTGGCCGCCTTGACCTGTGCGAACAGCGACTTGATCTCGGTGTGCTGGTTGAGCAGCAGGTCGATGACGTCCTGTTTCTGGGCTGTGGCCGTCACGGTGGACCTCCCGGGTGTCGACGTTGGGATGCTGGTCGGGTACCCGGCGGTACGGCACGTATGCGAACCGGTCGCGGCTGGCGGCACGACCGGCGGCGCACGGGATGTCCGAGTGGAGGGCACGATGGCCGGAAACGAGCGGGTCAAGAAGATTGCGATTCGTCGTACTGCTGTCGCCAGCGGTCGATGAGTGCCGGTAGCTCGGTGGCCATGTACCGGTAGAAGTCACGCATCTCGCCGAGACGCCGGCTGCCGACACTGTTCACCGATCTCTCCGGCGGTCATGGTCGGTGTCGAACCAACAGCAACGCCGCGAGGACCCTCGCGACGCTCTTCTGCATCCCGGCCCTGGGCCGTTGTCAGGGCGAAACTCGGTTCACTCCAAGCTTTCAGAAATCCCTGAAAATATGACACTCTCAGCCGACGCGGACCGGCGCGAGCGGATGGGCATTCTGCCCGAGCTGGCACGGCGGCACATCACTCCGGACGAGATGACGTAGATCAAGCCCAACGGGCGACGCCGATTCTCGGTGCCCGGCCCGACCGTACGGGCCATGCTCGGTGACCGTCGCGCCTGCCGACAGGGTCCGGCTGTTTCTGCGTGACCTGCCGCTGCGGCTCGCTGCCTTCGCCCCCGTCAGCCACCTGATGCAACGTCGGCTCCAACTCAGGGAGCACTGACCAGGAGTGTTTACGGACGGCGGGCCTCAGTGGAGGATCTTGTCGAGCATCGCGCGGGACGTCTGCTCGTATTTCTCCTGGTCCCAGTCGAAATTGTTCAGGTTCACGGTGTAGCTGCCGGTCTTGCTGATCACGACAGTCTCGGCCTTGATGTCCTTCACCGCGATGTAGCCCTTGTCGATGTCTTGGAGCTCGGTCACCCGCGTGAAGGTCTCCTTGGCAGTTTCGCGCTGGCCGTCGTAGGTGAGGGCGCCAGTGCTCGCGGTCGCCATGGTGATCGTCACGAAGGCGATCCCTTCCTTGTCCCGCCACAGGCAGGGCCCGTCGTCGTGCATCGCCTGCCCGACCAGTTCCGAGACCTGCGTCGCGGTGAAGGGGCATTCGGGCACCGTCTCGTTGGCTCCACCGGTGTCGCCGGCCCCGGCCGCCGAGGAGCCGTCCGACGGCGAGCCGTCGTTGGTCGCCTCGGGTCCCGTACCCCCGCACGCGGTCAGGGCGAACAGGATCAGGCCCGCTAGCGGGGCAAGCACACGGCGCATGGGTTCTCCTCGTGGAAGCAGAGTGCCTGATCATGCTCCCCTGCCCATGGCCTGACGGTCATCCGTGGCAGCACTGAAGACGCATCCCGCTCGCCGCCAGACGTGCCAGTCCTCGATGTATTTTTCCGGCGGCGCCCCGCTCCTCTACGAGTAGTCAGCCTTCCAGAGAAGGGGAGCACATGAGAAGCATGCGACTGCTGGCGGGTGTCGCCGTCGCGGTGGTGGCCGCCGCGATGGTGGCCGCGCCGGCCAACGCGGCCGAAACCGTTGCGGCCGACGAGGGCCGGGAAGGGACCGAGGCGGCGATCCTCGCCTACAAGACCGTGTACCCGAAGATCTCCGACAACGCCGCCATGGTCGCGGCCACCCAGCAGGAGACCCGCAAACAACTGCACGAGCGGCTGGCGGAGAGCCCCCAGACGTACGGCGGTGGCTACTTCGACCCGATGCCCGGCATCACCTACGTGGCGCTGACCACCAGGGATGCCGCCGACCGGGCCGTGGAAGCCGGTAAGTCACTCGGCCTCGCTGTCGAGGCCCGGGTGGTCAAGTACAACTACGACGAGCTGGAGCGGTTGGCCGACTCGGTACGCGAAGGCACCGACGAGCTCGGCAAACTGGCCCGGGGCCGGGTCGGCGTCGAGGTGAGCAGCAACTCGGTGACGGTCGCCCTGACCGGGGAGGAGGCGGCCAGCCTACCGAAGGACGCCGTACCGGACTGGGTCACCATCGTGCCGGCGGCCACGGAGGAGATCGAGGACGACGTCTGTACTACGCGCGCCAACTGCAACGACAGCCTGCGCGGCGGGCTGGTGATCAGCCGCCCGGGCGGCGGCTGCTCGCTCGGGTTCACGGCCCGCAGCAGCGGCATCCGCTGGGCCCTGACCGCCGGCCACTGCGGCAGCGGCGCGGTGAGCAACTGGTCCACCGCCGGCACGCCGATCGGCCCGCTGAGCCCGGTCAACTCGATCGATTCCGGTCCCGTCGACGCCTCGGCCATCCAGGTCACGAACGCCAGGTATGCGGAGGACAAGCTCGGCCGGATCGCGATTTCCGGCTCGGCCTGGGTCCCGGTGAGGGGCTGGGCGCGCACCATGTCCTTCATCTGGGTCGGCGACGTCGTCTGCGTCTCGGCCCGCTACGCGGCGCCCGCCACGTCGGGCAACCCGTGCGGCGTGGTCACCAACACCAGCGACGCGGCCGTGCGTGGCCTGGTCCGGTACGAGGGGTACGACCCGTGCCCCGGTGACAGCGGAGGCGGCGTCTACTGGCTCCCGTCGTCGGGTCAACGGTTCGCGTTCGGCCTGCACAGCCGAAGCACGGCGGGGTGCAACAAGACGCCGCGAAAGGCCTGGTTCAGCGCGCTGCCGAGGTTCTGGCCCGGCCTGACGTACGACCTCGCCTGATCTGCGGTAGCTGAGGCACCAGGTGGTGCGGGGCGGCGTCGGCGGTCCGACGCCTCCGTGAGGGTGCCGGTCTTGTCGAAGCAGAGCACGTCCACGCGGCCCAGCGC
>NZ_JBEYER010000013.1:0-89016 GCF_040634005.1 Micromonospora sp. NPDC007271 | reverse complement strand
CCCAGGCCATCGACCCGGCCATCCGGGTGCTGTACGTCGACATCGACCCGGTCGACTCCCGGTTGCGGGCGTCGCACGGCACCACCGGCACGTGGCTGGAGATGGCCAGCGCGTCCCGGACGTCCTGCGGGTCGTGGTACTGCATGCCGTCGAAGCAGTTGATGGCCACCAGGTACGGCAGCCGCCGGTGCTCGAAGAAGTCGATGGCGGCGAAGCAGTCGGCCAGCCGGCGGGTGTCGACCAGCACCACGGCGCCGATGGCGCCGCGGACCAGCTCGTCCCACATGAACCAGAACCGGGTCTGACCCGGCGTACCGAACAGGTACAGGATCAGATCACGGTCGATCGAGATACGACCGAAGTCCATGGCGACCGTGGTCGTCGTCTTGCCCGGCACCTGCCGGTTGTCGTCGACGCCCACGCCGGCGGAGGTCATGATCGCCTCAGTGGTCAGCGGCGTGATCTCCGAGACCGAGCCGACCAGCGTCGTTTTACCGACGCCGAATCCCCCGGCGATCACGATCTTCGCCGACGTCACGCGCCCGCTCGGGGCCGACGGCCGGTGCGACATGTCAGAGCCTGCGAAGTCCACTCAGCACCCTCTCCAGCAGTTCAGTGCCCACCGCGTCGTCGGAGTCGTCCAGGATGGTCGGCTCGTGGACCGCGACCAGGCCGTCCGTCGCCATGTCGGCGATGAGCACCCGGGCCACGCCGAGCGGAAGTTGCATCCGCGCCGCGATCTCGGCGAGCGACTGCACGCGTCCGTCACACAGCGCGGCGATGTACTGGTGCTCACGGCCCTGTCCGCCGTTGCCGGCGGCAACGGCCCGGCCGCGCACCGTCGTCTCGACGAGCGCCTCCAGGGCGATCTCGAGCCGGGGCCGGGTACGGCCGCGGGTCACGGCGTATGGACGGACCAACGCGCCGGTCGGCTCGTCACGATCGACCATGTCGCCGCTCACCTCCTTCGTACCCCGTGCCGGCCCTACCCGGTGGCATCCGTCGTTGTCCTAGTTGTTGCCGCTCCTGACCCACCGGTCAGCGCGTCGATCAGCCCATCATCCCGACAGCCGTACGCGGCTGCGGGGTCAGGGCGTCGCCCACCCGGTCGACGAGGAGGGCCATCTCGTAGCCGACCTGGCCGACGTCGGAGCTCCGCGAGGCCAGCACCGCGAACGAGGAGCCGTCCGAGATGGACATCAGGAACAGGAAGCCGTTGTCCATCTCGACGACGGTCTGCAGCACCGCCCCGCCCTCGAAGCAACGGGCCGCGCCCTGGGTCAGGCTGACCAGACCGGACGCGATGGCCGCGAGCTGGTCCGCGCGGTCCCGCGGAAGATCACGGGACGCAGCGAGGAGCAGGCCGTCGGCCGAGACCGCAACCGCGTGCGCCACACCGGGCACCCGGTCGGCGAAGTTGGCGAGCAGCCATCCGAGATCCTGCGTAGTAGTCATCGTTGTTGCTCCTTCTGCCCGCTCCCGGCCACCGGGCCTGAGCCAGACTGCGAGGACTGCTGCCCGCCCGGAGTCGCCTCCGGGCCGGCCGAGTTGCTGTCGGACGGGTTGTTACGCCCCCGCTGCACGCCCCGGTGGTAGGCCGAGAGGAGACCCCGTACGCCCTCCGGCGTCCGGCGCTGCACCGACGTGGTCGGCTTCTCGATGCCACCCGGGACGAGCTGCGCCATCGGCACCCGCTTGGGCAGGCCCTTCTGCGTGGTCTCGGCGACCGGCACCTCGGTGGCCGCCGAGGCGGCCCGCCAACCGTCGTCGGCCGCCGTCTGCCAAGGGGGGGACTGCTGCGGCACCCGCCGGTTCGGCAGTGCCTCGGCGAAAGCGGGGCGCACGCCCCCGCTCGCCGATCCGTTGTCCTGCGAGGCTCCACCGGCCGTCGGAGTGTGTGCCATCGGCGTGTTACCTGTCGTCCCGGATGTGGTCTGCTGGACGGTCCGACCGGCGGCATCGACCTTGGCAAACTGCTGGGTCGCGGCGCCGTTCGCCGCCGCTGCGGTCGTCTCCTCCGGCCCCGGCCGTCGGGTACGGAACCAGGCCGACTCGAGCTCCCGGAAGATCGGCAGCTCCATCGTCTCGTCCGCGTACCGCTGGCGATCGGCCGGCTGCTGTGCCGGCGCGGGCACCGGCCGGCTGGCAGCCGGCGGCGCCTCCGGACGGGCGACCCGGGGCAGCTCGGTGGTCATGTCGAGGCCGGCGGCGAGGCGCTCCGGCACCGGCGGGGCGGCGGCCGGCTCGGGCGCGGCGACCGGCGGCCAGGCCGGCGGCGCACCCACGCTCGGCGCCGGACGTGGCGGCACCTGGTTGACCGGCGGCAGCGAGACCGGCTGGACCGGGGCCGGCGCGGCCGACACCGGCTGACCGGAGACCGGCGCGGCCGAGACGGGTTGCCCCGAGACGGGCGAGGCCGAGACCGGCACGCCGGAGATCGGCGGCAGCGGCGGGGCCGACACCGGCGGCGGGCCGTACCGCCGCGCCTCGGGGCTGCTCGGCAACTGCCGTGGGATGGGGGGCTGTGAGCCGGTGCTGTTCGGGTCGCCCTCGGCCGGGCTGCGCCGCTGCGGCAGCGGGTCGATCGGCTGTCCGTTGGGCGTCCGCGGGGCGAAGGCGTCGCCGCCGGCGAGCCCGGTGGCACCGGTGAGGTCGGACCAGGCCGGCATCGACCGCGCCCCGGCGGCGGTGGCCGGGTTGCCGGAGCCGTTCTGCGGTGCCGGGTCGAAGGGCCGCCCGCCGAGCGTCACCTGGTTGCCGGACGCGCCGGGGCGCGGGGCCGGCGGGGTGTTCGGGCCGCTGCCGAAGGCGGCGAAGGCACCGAGCGTGGGGGCCGGACCGCCCTGCTGGGGACCGGTCGTGGCGGCCGGGAGGGCGGGCGCCTGCGGGCCCCGGCCGGAGAGGGCGCGCGGCACCAGAACCGAGATGGGGAGGGTGACGTCCGCGACCGTGCCCCGGTCGGCACCGGGCCGCAGCTCGACCTTGACGCCGTGGCGGGACGCCAGCCGCGCGACCACGACCAGGCCCATCATCCGGGAGACCGCGACGTCCACCTGCGGTGGCGTGGCGAGCCGCTCGTTCAGCTCGCGCAGCTGCTCCGGGCTGATGCCGATGCCTCGGTCCTCGACGTAGAGGGAGGCGCGGTCGCCCACCCGCCGGGCCTCCACCATCACGTGGGAGTCCGGCGGGGAGAACGCGGTGGCGTTGTCGAAAAGCTCGGCGACCAGGTGCACCATGTCGTTGACCGCGTGCGCGGCGACCTCGATGTCCCGGTCGATCACGCCGAACTCGATCCGCGTGTAGTGCTCGACCTCGGACTGGGCGGCGCGGAGCACGTCGATGAGAGCGGCCGGCTCGCGCTGCACGCGGGTGGAGTCCGCACCGGCGAGGACCAGCAGGTTCTCGTCGTTGCGTCGCATCCGGGTGGCCAGGTGGTCGAGCTGGAACAGCTCGGCCAGGCGGTCCGGGTCCTCCTCGCCGCGCTCCAACCGGTCCAGGTGGCCGATCAACCGGTCGACCAGGATCTGCGACCGGCGGGCCAGGTTGACGAACATCGTCGCCACGGACGCCCGGAGGGCGGCCTGCTCGGCGGCGGTCCGGACGGCCTCCAGGTGGACGGCGTTGAACGCCTCGGTCACCTGGCCGAACTCGTCCTTGCTGCGGACCGGCAGCGGCTCGGCGATCTGGTTGGCCAGCTGCACCGGGGAGAGCTGGCCGGTGACCTGCGGATCCCGGAGGCGGGCCACCGCCTGCGGGAGGCCGTACTGGGCCACCGAGAGGGCACCCTGCCGCAGCTCGCGCAGCGACCGCGCCATCGAGCGGGCGACCAGGTACGCGAAGAGGATGGCCAGCAGCAGCATGGTGAGCAGCAGGCCGGTCTCCAGGAACACCTGGGTCTGGGTGTCCGAGCGGAGCTGTTCGGCCTGTCGGACGACGTTGCCGTCGAGCTTCGCCTCGACCGTCCGGATCAGCTTGGCGTTGGCCACCATGGCGGCGTCCCACTGGTCCGGCTTGAACGGCGCGTCGGACATGTCGCCGTCGATGCTGTCCGTGACGTAGGCGGTGTAGCTGGTCGCCTGGCGCAGGTCCGAGCCGGCCACGGTCTGGTCGTAGAACTCGGAGTCGGCCGTGGTGGCGACCGCCTTGAAGCTCTGCAGCGCCTGCGCCTGGCCGGTGCCGCTGGCGATGAACTGCTCGCGCAGGATCGGGGTGAGCTGCTTGCGCACCAGGGCCTGGTGCACGACCACCCGGCGCTGGGAGAGGTACTCCTGCTGCCGGGCGACGGCGGCGGCGGCGCGCATGTGGTCGCTCAGGTCGGCGTCGCCGGCCAGCTGGGTGGCCGAGTCGCGGATCGAGAGCAGGTCGTTGATCAGGCCCTCGTACGACTTCTCCGCGGCGTCGATGGTCAGCTTGCCGTTGTAGACCTGGCTGCGGGTGCCCGGGAGGTCGGCGAGGCTCTGGTCGATGCGGTCGAGCAGGACCTCGAAGTTGCTCGGCAGGTCGTCGATCGCGGCGCGCTGCCGGGAGTAGGGCGCCTTCTCCTGGTCGACCCGGGAGTTCGCCCGGTTGTAGGCCTCCTGGTACTGGGCGTTGGCCTGGGCCTGCTCGGCCTTGGTCTGGCCCCGGCTGTTGGCGCCGAGCCACAGCACCGCGGTGACCCGCTCGTCCTGCAGGGTGTCGACCAGGGCACCGGAGTAGCCGATCAGGTTGGCGAGGTCGCCGGCCCGGTTGGCATTGTTGAGTGTCTCCAGGTGGCCGACCAGGCCGTTGGTGCCCACCACCACCGTGGCGATGGTCGGCACGATCATGATCAGGCCGAGCTTGGACCAGATCGGCATGTCGCGGAGCCGGCTGGCTGGCCGGCGTAGACGCGACAGGAAGGAGCCCGCCGTCTTTGGTCGTTTGCTCACGTCACCGCCCTCGCATTACCGCGTCCGGACGTCACCCGCGGGCAACGCCGAGCGACCGACCCGGCGGGTCGGACCTCCGAGATTCCATCACGCCGCCCCGCAAAGAGAAAGCCCAGGTTGTCCGTCGCCGGAGGTGTGATGAGATGTTGATGCAATTTGATAGCAGTCCGTCTGGCCGGAGTCACTCAAAGTAATGGAACACCCTCACCGCGTCGTCCTCCTCGCCGGCCCCTCCGGCTCCGGAAAGTCGTACATTGCGCAGCGAACCGGACTTCCCGTGCTCTGCCTGGACGACTTCTACAAGGACGGCGACGACCCCACGTTGCCACGCCGAAACGGACAGGTCGACTGGGAGTCACCGCTGTCCTGGGACGCGGACGCAGCGGTGGAAACAATTGCCCGACTGGCTCGGGACGGCAAGGCCGAAGTGCCGGTTTATGCGATCGACGCGGACCGAAAGGTGGCCACTCGGCCATTCGACGTCGACGGATCGCCGCTGTTCGTCGCCGAAGGGATTTTCGCGGCCGAGATCGTCGAGGAGTGCCGCCGCCGCGGCCTGCTCGCCGGGGCGTACGCGTTGCGCCGGCCGCGCGGCGCGACCTTCGTCCGCCGGCTCGCCCGCGACCTGTCCGAACAGCGCAAGGCACCCCGCGTGCTGATCCGGCGCGGGATCACGCTGCTGCGCACCGAGCCGGCCGTGCTGCGCCGGCAGACCGGGCTGGGCGCCGAGGCGGCGCGGGCCCGGGAGGTGCTGCGCCGGGTGGCCGCCCTGCTCGCCGGCCACCCGCACGTGCATTCGTGATCAGCCGATCAGCTTGGCGTACGCCGGCTTGATCACCTCGTCGATGATCCCCAGCCGCTCGTCGAACGGGATGAACGCGCTCTTCATCGCGTTGATCGTGAACCACTGGAGCTCCTTCCAGCCGTAGCCGAAGGCCTCCACCAGCAGCGCCATCTCCCGGGACATCGAGGTGCCGCTCATCAGCCGGTTGTCGGTGTTGACGGTCACCCGGAAGCGCAGGTCACGCAGCAGCCCGATCGGGTGCTCGGCGATCGACGGCGCCGCCCCGGTCTGCACGTTCGACGAGGGGCACAGCTCCAGCGGGATCCGCTTGTCCCGGACGTACGCGGCCAGCCGGCCCAGCACCGGCGGCGGGCCCGGGGTGATGTCGTCGACGATCCGGACCCCGTGGCCGAGCCGGTCGGCGCCGCACCACTGGATCGCCTGCCAGATCGACGGCAGTCCGAACGCCTCACCGGCGTGGATGGTGAAGTGGAAGTTCTCCCGCTGGAGGTACTCGAAGGCGTCCAGGTGCCGGGTGGGCGGGAAGCCCGCCTCCGCGCCGGCGATGTCGAAGCCGACCACCCCGGTGTCCCGGTGCCGGACGGCGAGCTCGGCGATCTCCTGCGAGCGGGCGGCGTGCCGCATCGCGGTGAGCAGGGTGCCGACCCGGATCGGCGTCCCCGCCTCGGCGGCCAGGGCGCTGCCCTCCGCGAAGCCGGCCACCACGGCCTCGACCACCTCGTCGAGGGTGAGGTTCTGCTCCAGGTGCTGCTCCGGCGCGAACCGGACCTCGGCGTAGACCACGCCGTCGGCGGCCAGGTCGAGCGCGCACTCGCGGGCCACCCGACGCAGCGCGGGCGCGGTCTGCATGACCGCCACGGTGTGCGCGAACGTCTCCAGGTAGCGCTCCAGCGAGCCCGAGTTCGCCGCCTCCACGAACCAGCGGCCGAGCGCCTCCGAATCGGTGGCGGGCAGCTCGTGGCCGACCTCGGCGGCCAGCTCCACGATCGTCGCGGGCCGCAGGCCGCCGTCGAGGTGATCGTGCAGCAGCGCCTTCGGGACCTTGACGATGTCCTCGTATCGGATTGCGACCATGGTCAGACACTATCCACCGGCGGCCCGGCCCCGACACAGGACCGGGCCCGGCTCACGGTCGCCAGCCGTACACCCGCTCGACGGCGAGGCGGAGCACCAACCGGCCGTCGGCCACCATCGCCGCGCGGTAGTCCGCCCAGTCCGGATGCTCGCCCCGGATCCGCCGGTAGACCTCGACCAGCTCGTCGACGGTGGCGTCGCCCGTCACCGTGGCCGGTGTGGTGAGGGTCACCGTCCCCTCGGCCACCGCGTACGCCCCGCCGTCGGTGGTGGTGACGTGGAAGCTGGCCCGGGGATCGCGCCGCAGGTTGCGCACCTTGGCCCGGTCGCCGGTGGTGGAACAGCGGATCAGCCCCGGCTCGGCCAGGTAGTCCACGTTGGACAGCTGCGGCCGGCCGTCGCGGCGCAGGGTCACCAGCACACCGCGCCCCCGCTCGCCGAACAGCTCCCACAACCGCTCGCTCATGCCGCCACCCGTGGCAGAGGCAGTCGACTGCGTCCTGCGGCGGCGCCCTGCCGGCGATCCGGTTGACATGTCATCGACGTTAGGACCGCTTGGATGACATGTCAACAACTGGACTAGGATCGGGGCATGGGCGAACCACGCTGGCTGGACGAGCGGGAGGACCGGGCCTGGCGCGGCTACCGGCGGATGCGCCGCCTGCTCGACCTGGAGCTGGCCCGGGAGCTGATGCAGGACGCCGGCCTCTCCGAGCCGGACTACGACGTCCTCTCCGACCTCTCCGAGACGCCCGACCAGCGGCTGCGGCTCAGCGAGCTGGCCGACCGGATGCTCTGGTCGCGCAGCCGCCTGTCCCACCACCTCACCCGGATGCAGCAGCGCGGCCTGGTCACCCGCGAGGAGTGCCCGTCCGACGGCCGGGGCGCGTTCGTGGTGCTCAGTCCCGCCGGCCGGCGGGCCATCGAGGCGGCGGCCCCCGGACACGTCGCCGCCGTCCGCCGGCACCTGATCGACCTGCTCACCGCGGAGGAGGTCGACGCGCTCGGCGCGCTGACCCACCGCGTCGTCGACCGGCTCAGCGGGCGGCGGACCGGCCGGGCAGAGGTCTGACGTGGACGCCCGCATCCTCGACCGGCTGCGCTGCCCGGTCTGCGGCGAGCCGCTGGCCGAGACCACCGCCGGCACCGCCCGCGCCCTGCGCTGCCCACGCCGGCACAGCTTCGACATCGCCCGGCAGGGGTACGTCAACCTGCTCGCCGGCCGCGCCCCGCACACCGGGGACAGCGCCGAGATGGTGGCCGCCCGCGCCGACTTCCTCGCCGCCGGCCACTACGACACCATCGCCGCCGCGCTCGCCGCCACCGCCGCCGAGGTCGTCGCGGGGGCACCCCGCATCGCACCGGCGGGCACGGCGCTCGCGCACGGTGACGGCCGCGCCGACGGTCGCGGCGCGGCGGGGAACCCGTACCCCCTGGTGGTGGATGCCGGCGCGGGCACCGGCTGGTACCTCGCGGCGGTGCTGGCGGCGCTGCCGGACGCCGTCGGCCTGGCCCTCGACGTCGCCAAGCCGGCGCTGCGCCGGGCGGCCCGGGCCCACCCGCGCGCGGCCGCGGCGCTCGCCGACACCTGGCAGCGGCTGCCCCTGGCCGACCACTCCGCCGCGCTGCTGCTGAACGTCTTCGCACCGCGCAACGGCCCGGAGTTCCACCGGGTGCTCGACCCGGCCGGCGCGCTGCTGGTGGTCACCCCGGCTGCGGACCACCTCGCCGAGCTGGTCGACGCGCTCGACCTGCTGCGGGTGGACCCGGCCAAGGCCGACCGGGTCGCCGGCAGCCTGAGCGGGCACTTCATTGCGGATTCGGTCGGCGAGCACCGGGCCCGGCTGGCCCTGCGCCGCACCGAGGTGTCCACCCTGGTCGGCATGGGGCCGAGCGCCTGGCACACCGACCCGGCCCGGCTCGCCGAGCGGATCGCCGCACTGCCCGAGCCGGTGCCGGTGACCCTCGCGGTCCGGATCGGCACACACCGGCCGCGCTGACCCGCGCCGACGCCGCCCGTGGCCGAGGGGCCGGAGACCGAGGAGCGGGGGCCGGGGCGAATGGCGGACCGGTCAGGTGGAGAGGTCGACCTCTTCCCAGCCCGGCGGCTCGTCGTGGTACGGCCCGTGCAGCACCACCGCCCACTCCAACGCCCAGCGGCGCTGCCCGATCGCGTTCGCGTCCACCAGCCCGGGTAGCGGCCGTCCGGTGTCCTCCGACTCCAGGTACGCCCAGTCCAGGCAGTAGTGCAGGTCGAGCAGGGCGGCCGCGTCGGCCGGGTGCTGCGGCGCGGCCAGGATCCGGGCCCGCCACTGCGGGAAGGTCTCCCCGGCGACGAGATTGGGCATCCGCTCGACCAGTCGCTCGTCCACCGGCACGGTCGGGTCCAGTTCCTTGGCCAGCCCCAGCACCCAGGCCAGCGCGAAGAGCGCATCGTGGTGCAGCACGAACGAGCGGTGGTCGCCCTTGCCGCCCACCACGAACTGCCACTCGGGCGGGGTCAACGTGTCGACCAGGTGCGACTCCAGCAGCCAGCTCATCGCCGCCTGCGCGGGCATGCCGAAACAGCGGGCCAGGATCAGGTGCAGCACCGCGATCCGCGCCTCCATCTCGGCGGTGGGGCGCAGCTCGATCTCGTCCCCCGGCTCCCACACCAGGGGGAACTGCGGTGGCGGCAGCGGCAGACCCAACCGGGACAGCTCGTCGAGGCTCGCCTCACGGACGGCCCGGGGATCAGGGGCGGGTACGCGCACGGCTCAGGTCCCTGTCTGCTCGCGTCGGCTCAGCACCGATCGGTCCCCCTTGGCCAGGCAGGATAGCCGCTCGGCGGGGCCGGCACCACGGCCCCGCCGACGGGAAACGATCAGCCGATCCGCTCGATCACCAGCGGCGCCGCGGCGGGGGCGTCCGGGGCGATCCGGACCGCCCGCTGCGCCTCGGCCAGCGCGGCCGGGATCCGCTCCGCGTGCTCGGCGCGCAGCTCGTACAGGGGCTCGCCGACGCGTACCCGGTCGCCGGGGCGCTTGTGCAGCACCACGCCGGCCGGAATGCTCACCGGGTCCTCCTTGCGGGCCCGGCCGGCGCCGAGCCGCCAGGCCGCCACCCCCATGGCGTAGGCGTCGATCGCGGCGACGTAGCCGTCGGCGGCGGCGTGCACCACCTCGACCTCGTCGGCCGTCGGCATCGGGGCGTCCGGGTCGCCGCCCTGCGCCCGGATCATCGTCCGCCACGCGTCCATCGCGCGACCGTCGCGGAGCGCCGCCTCCGGGTCGGCGTCCGGCAGGCCCGCGGCGGCGAGCATCTCCCGGGCCAGCGCCAGGGTCAGCTCCACCACGTCGGCCGGGCCGCCGCCGGCGAGCACCTCGACCGACTCGGTCACCTCGACGGCGTTGCCGATGGCCAGGCCGAGCGGGGTGGACATGTCGGTGAGCAGGGCGACCGTCCGCACGCCGTGCGCCCGGCCCAGCTCGACCATGGTGCGGGCCAGCTCGCGGGCGTTGTCGGCGGTCTTCATGAACGCGCCGGAGCCCACCTTCACGTCGAGCACCAGCGCCCCGGTGCCCTCGGCGATCTTCTTGCTCATGATCGAGCTGGCGATCAGCGGGATCGCCTCCACCGTGCCGGTGACGTCGCGCAGCGCGTACAGCTTGCGGTCGGCCGGGGCCAGCCCGTCACCGGCCGCGCAGATCACCGCGCCGACGTCGCGGAGCTGGGTGATGAACTCCGCGTTGCTCAGCGCGGCCCGCCAGCCGGGGATCGACTCCAGCTTGTCCAGCGTGCCGCCGGTGTGGCCGAGACCCCGGCCGCTCAGCTGCGGCACCGCCGCGCCGCAGGCGGCGACGAGCGGGGTGAGCGGCAGAGTGATCTTGTCGCCGACGCCGCCGGTGGAGTGCTTGTCCACGGTCGGCCGGGTCACCGGCGAGAGGTCCAGGCGCTCCCCGCTGGCGATCATCGCGGCGGTCCACCGGGCGATCTCCGGGGCGGTCATGCCGCGCAGCAGGATCGCCATGGCCAGCGCCGACATCTGCTCGTCGGCCACCAGCCCCTTGGTGTACGCGTCGACGACCCAGTCGATCTGCCCGTCGCTCAGCACACCCCCGTCCCGCTTGGCCCGGATGACATCAACCGCCGTAAAAGCACTCACCGTCAGAAGTTCCTATCAGTCGTTGCGGAACCGATCCGCGAACAGTGGCCATCGAGGGATTGGGCCGACCGTGACCGGCGGAGGGATCAAGCCTGACCGCCCGGAGCCGGGCACGGTCGGCCCGATCCCCAAGCTCAAGCACCCGGCCAGCGGACCGGGATTTCCAGCGGCGGCTCGCCCTCGCCGGCCCAGAAGATCGTGCCCGACGCGTCCACCACGACGACCCGGGGTGTACGCGCCAGCCCCCAGGTGATCGCCTCCGCCGGGTCGCCCCAGGTCGGGCCCTCCTCCAGCACGCCGGTCTCGATGCCCTCGGTGTCCCCGGCCGACCGCTCCCAGTACGCCGTCCAGACCTGCTGCCCGGCGGAGAGGTCCGGGTGCACGAAGACCGTGCCCCGCCCCCGCCAGGCGGCCAGCCGGTCCGGCACCACGGGCACCGGGTGCTCGCCGGTCACCGCCTCCAGGTCCTCGACGCCGAACGCGTGCGGCAGCAGCTCCGTCATCCGCAGCGGGCCGCCCTTGGCCTCGATCAGGCACTCCGGCCCACCCTGCTCCCACAGCAGCTGGCGGCACCGGCCGCACGGCATCAGCGGCTCGCCGGTGGCGTCGACGCAGGACAGGGCGACGATCCGCCCGCCGCCGGTGGCGTGCAGCGAGGAGACCACCCCGCACTCGGCGCAGAGGACCACGCCGTACGCGGCGTTCTCCACGTTGCAGCCGACCACCACCCGGCCGTCGTCGACCAGGGCTGCCGCCCCGACCGGGAACTTCGAGTACGGCACGTACGCGTGCCGCATCACCTCGGTGGCGGCGGCCCGCAGCCGCTCCCAGTCGATCTCCATCACATCTCCCATTCTGCCCAATTCCCGCTGATCAGACCGGGCGCGGGGCGCCGACGGTGGTCGGAACCACCACGGCCCGGAGACGGGCGTGCCCGGCGGGCCTCCCCGCCGGGCACGTCGCGTCGCGGGCGGTCAGCCCTTGACGTACGGCTTGCCGTCGGCCGCCGGGGCCCGCACCTTGCCGACCAGCCCGGCCACGGCCAGGATCGTCGCCAGGTACGGCAGCATCGCCAGGAACTGGCTGGGGATGCTGCTGCCGATCGCGCCGAGGTACGTGGCGAGCTGGTCGGCGAAGCCGAAGAAGAGCGCCGCGAGCAGCGCCCCGGTGGGGCTCCACCGGCCGAAGATCAGCGCGGCGAGGGCGATGAAGCCCTTACCGCCGATCATGTTCTTGGTGAACGAGTACAGCGCCAGGGTGTACGAGGCACCGCCCACGCCGGCCACCAGTCCCGCCATGATGACGTTGCGGTAGCGCAGCCGCAGCACCTTCACGCCCAGCGTGTCCGCGGCGGTCGGGTGCTCCCCCACCGAGCGGGTCCGCAGCCCCCACCGGGTACGGAACAGCGCGACGTGGATGACCAGCACCAGCAGCAGGCCGAGATAGAGGAAGATGTTGCCGCGGAACAGCGCCGGACCGACCAGCGGGATGTCCTTGAGCAGCGGGATCTCCCAGTTGCTGAACCGAGGGGCGCTGTTGTACCTCGCCACGTTCGTCTGCATCAGCCGCTCGTAGAGGAAGCCGGTGACGCCGACCGCGAGCAGGTTCAGCACGATACCCATGACCACCTGGTCGACCAGGTAGCGGATGGCGAACACGGCGAGCAGCAGCGAGATGAACGCGCCGCCGATCGCCGCGGCGACCAGCCCGACCCAGACGTTGCCGGAGAGGCTGCCGAACAGCGCGCCGGAGAAGGCCCCCATCAGCAGTTGGCCCTCGATCGCCACGTTGACCACGCCGGACCGCTCGCAGAGCACGCCGGCCAGCGAGCCGAAGATCAGCGGCAGGGCCAGGATGAAGGTGCCGCGGACGACGTTGACCATCGGCATGAAGTTGCGGCCGTCGGGGGCGGCGGAGACCTGCCAGCAGAGGAAGCTCAGCACGAACGCGACCAGCCCGACGCCGAGCAGCAGGGTGAACCAGCGCTTCGGCACCCCGGCGAGCAGCGCGGCGCCGGCCGCGGCGGCGATGACCCCGAACAGGATCGCGCCGGTCGTGCCGTGGATCGACAGGGCGGCGCCGCCCTCGGTCTCGCTGAGCGTGAACCGGGCCTCCTGGCCGGTGGCGAGCGCCCCGAAGAGCACCGCCGCGAGCACGCCCAGCCCCAGCAGGACGGCGCCGACCTTGCGGATACGCGTCCAGAAGCCCTCGTCGACCGTGGTGACGGCGACCTCGGGGACAACCATGGTGGACATGCCTCACCAGCCCTTCGCGAGGCTCGTCTGCAACCGGGCCGCGCGGGCCGCCCGGAGCTGGAAGATCGCCTTCACCAGGGCCGGCGCGGCGATGAAGATGACGATGAGCGCCTGGAGCACGGTGACCAGTTCCAGCGAGATCCCTGAGTACGACTGCATCCGGTTGCCGCCGGCCTGGAGCGCGCCGAAGAGCAGCGCGGCCATCAGCACGCCCCACGGCTTCACCCGGCCGAGCAGCGCGACCAGGATGCCGTCGAAGCCGATCTGCGCGACCACCTGCGGGGTGAGCGCGTTCGCGGTCGAGCCGAGCACCATGTTCGAGCCGCCGAGGCCGGCCAGCACACCGGCGATCACCATGACCAGCACGTACGTCTTCGTGACGCTGATGCCCGCGGTCCGGGCGGCGTCCGGGTTGGCACCGACCGCACGCAGCTCGAAGCCGAGCGTCGAGCGGTTCAGCAGCCAGGCGACGAACGCGGTGGCCAGCACCGCGAGCAGGATGCCGGTGTGCACCCGCAGGTTGTCGCCGAGCAGCCGGGGCAGCTGGGCGGAGGCGTCGACCGGCTTGCTGATCGCGTCGGCGCGGGTCGGGCTGTGCACCCCGTCCTGGATGATGATCCAGGCCAGGAAGTAGACCGCGACGTAGTTGAGCATGATCGTGTTGATCACCTCGTGGGCGCCGGTACGCGCCTTGAGGATGCCCGGGATGAAGCCCCAGAGGGCACCACCGGCCGCGCCGGCGAGCAGCGCGACGAGCAGGTGCAGCCCCGGCGGCAGCGGCAGCGCGAAGCCGGCGGCGGCGGCGAGGACGACGCCGATCGTCGCCTGGCCCTGGGCACCGATGTTGAACAGGCCGCCGCGGAAGGCGAGCGCCACCGCCAGGCCGGTGAAGACCAGCGGTGCGGTGTAGGTGAGCGTCTCCGAGATCGGGCTCAGCGCGGCCGTGAAGCCGGTGGCGTCCGGGTCGAAGATGGCGCCCTTGAACAGGTTCGCGTACGCCTCGCTGACCACGGCCCAGCTCGAGTTGAGCGCGTCCGACGGCCGGGCGGTGATGTAGCCGTAGGTGGCCAGCACCTCCGGGTCGGAGACGATGATCAGCACCGCGCCGACCAGCATCGCCAGCAGCACGGCGAGCACGGTCACGGTGACCGTGTTCGCGGCCCAGAGGTTGTCCAGGAACAGCCGGCCCAGCGACGGGCGGGGCTCGCCCGTGGACTCCTTGGGCGCGGTGGCGGTCGCCGCGGCGTCGCCGGTGCGCGGGGTCGGGATCGTCCGCGCCTCCTGCGCCTCGGTGGCCGGCGCCTTGTCCGGCGAGCCCGACACCGCATTCCGGTTGCTCATGCCGCCACCTCGCTGCGCTCGGTGCCGGCATGAGGCAGCATCGCGCTGTATTGATGATTCGCTCGCTGGCGCTCGCTCATGACTTTTCCTCGTTGCCAGGGCCTTCGGGGGCCAAAGCCGCAGCGCCTTCGGGCGTACCGCTGGTGCCGTCGGTCGCCGTGGCGGTGTCCGGGGTGATGCCGGCCATCAGCAGGCCGATCTCCTCGCGGGGAGTGTCCGGGCCGACCACGCCGATGATCCGGCCGCGGTACATCACCGCGATCCGGTCGGCCAGGCCGATCACCTCGTCCAGCTCGCTGGAGACGACCATGACGGCGGTGCCGATGTCCCGCTCGCGGATCACCCGGCTGTGGATGAACTCGATCGAGCCGACGTCGACGCCCCGGGTGGGCTGTGCGGCGATGAAGAGCTTCAACGGCCGGGACAGCTCCCGGGCCACGATCACCTTCTGCTGGTTGCCGCCGGACAGGGTGCCCACCGGCGTGTCCGCCGAGGAGGTACGGACGTCGAACTGCTCGATCCGCTCCTTCGCCGACTTCGCGATGGCGTCCGGCTTGAGCGACAGGCCCTTGCCGAAGGGCGGCTGGTCGTAGATGTCCAGCACCAGGTTCTCCGCGACGGAGAACTCCTTGACCAGACCGTCGACGCTGCGATCCTCCGGCACGTAGCCGACGCCGGCCCGGAGCACCTTCTTGGTCGGCCAGCCGTGCACGGCCTCGCCGTCCAGGGTGACAGTGCCGGCGAGCGCGGGCCGCAGGCCCATGATGGCCTCGATCAGCTCGGTCTGGCCGTTGCCCTGCACGCCCGCGATGCCGAGCACCTCACCGGCGTGCACGGTCAGGTCGACGCCGTCGACCGCGCGTACCTGCCGGTCGTCGTCGACGACCAGGCCGGAGAGCTCGAGGATCGGCTTGCCCGGGGTGGCCGGCTGCTTGTCGACGGTCAGCCGGACGCTGCGGCCCACCATCAGCGCGGCCAGCTCGTCCCGGCTGGCGTTCGGCGACGCCGTACCCACGGTCTTCCCGCGTCGGATCACCGTGATCCGGTCCGCGATGGCCTTCACCTCGCCCAGCTTGTGGGTGATGAAGACGATCGACTTGCCGGCGGCCTTGAGCGACCGCATCACCGCGAGCAGTTCCTCGGTCTCCTGCGGGGTGAGCACCGCGGTGGGCTCGTCGAGGATCAGCAGGTCGACGTCGCGGGTGAGCGCCTTGACGATCTCCACCCGCTGCTGGATGCCGACCGGCAGGTCCTCGATCACCGCGTCCGGGTCGACCCGGAGGTTGTACCGCTCGGAGACCTCGGCGACCTCACGGCGGGCGCGCCGCCGGTCGAGGAAGCCGGTGAGGCCGCCCTTGACCTGCTCGGCGCCGAGCATGACGTTCTCCGCCACGGTGAACACCGGCACCAGCATGAAGTGCTGGTGCACCATGCCGATCCCGGCCGCGATGGCGTCCGACGGGCCCTTCAGCTTCAGCGGCTGGCCGTCGACCAGGATCTCGCCCTCGTCGGGCTGGTAGAGCCCGTAGAGCACGTTCATCAGGGTCGACTTGCCGGCACCGTTCTCGCCGAGCAGGGCGTGGATCTCTCCAGGCTCCACCGTCAGGTCGATGTGGTCGTTGGCGACCAGATCACCGAACCGCTTGGTGATGCCGCGCAGTTCGAGTCTCAGCGCAACCTCCTGGAGTGCGAGCGATGGTGCAGCGTAGCTGCTGCCGCACCGGCCATCGGGCCGGGTCGGTTCGCGGGGGTAAGGTCCGGCCGCCCCGGTGCCGCAGGTCTCTGCCCGCGTACGCCGAGACGGCCGGTGGTGCGTCGTGCCTGGTGGCCGCCGGCCTCCGCCGCCGATGCCCTCGGTGCGGCGGCCGG
Organism: Micromonospora sp. NPDC007271; assembly: GCF_040634005.1. Taxonomy (NCBI): domain Bacteria; kingdom Bacillati; phylum Actinomycetota; class Actinomycetes; order Micromonosporales; family Micromonosporaceae; genus Micromonospora; species Micromonospora sp. NPDC007271. The sequence continues at coordinate 72,618 of NZ_JBEYER010000013.1, read as the reverse complement.
CGGACCGGTCACTCCGTGGCCGGCTGGGCCTTGGAGGTGACCTTGATGGTGCCGGCGGCGATGTCCGCCTTGATCTTGTCGATCTCGGCCTTCAGGTCCGCCGGGACCTTGCTGTCGAACTCGTGGTACGGGGCGAGCGACACGCCGTTGTTGGCCAGGGTGCCGACGAAGCCCGGCTTGGCCTGCAGCTGCTCACCGCTGGCGGCCTTGAGCACGGCCTCCTTGACGGCGTCCTGGATGTTCTTGACGACCGTGGTCAGCAGCGCCGGGCAGTTCGGGGTGCTCTGGCAGCCGTCGGTGTCGACCCAGATCGCCGAGTACTTGCCACCGGAGGCCTGGGCGGCGGCGGTGGTGCCGAGGCCCGCGCCACCGGCGACCGGCATGATGATGTCCGCGCCCTGGGCGACCAGCGCGTCGGAGACCTTCTTGCCGTCGTCCTGCTTGTCGAAGGAGTTGGAGAAGGAGCCCTTCTGGCTCGCCTTGTCCCAGCCGAGGAGCTGGACGTTCTTGCTCTTGGCCTGGTTGTAGTAGGCCACGCCGTCGGCGAAGCCGTCCATGAAGATGGTCACCGGCGGGATCGGGATGGCGCCGTAGGTGCCGACCTTGCCGGTCTTGGTCATCCCGGCGGCCAGGTAGCCGGCCTGGAAGGCGGCCTGGGTGGTGTCGAACTGCATCGGGTAGATGTTGTCCACACCCGGGTTGGCGTCCACGATGCCGAACTGCTGCTTCGGGTTCGCCTCGGCGGCCTTCTTGGTGGCGTCGGCCATCAGGCCACCGACGGCCAGGATGAAGTCGCACTTCTGGTTGACGTACCCGGTCAGGTTGACCTCGTAGTCCGCCTCGGCCTTCGACGCGACGTACTTGATGTCGATGTTGTCGTTGGCCTTCTTGGCCGCCTCGAGGCCCGCCCAGGCGGAGGTGTTGAACGACTTGTCGTCGATGCCGCCGAGGTCGGTCACCATGCAGGCGCTGTACTTCTTGCCGGCGGTGCCGCCGGCGGCGTTGTCGTCCTTGGGGGCCTCACCACACGCGGCGGCGCCCAGCACGAGGCCACCCGCCACGACGGCGGAGGCGATCCGCATCCCACGCACAGAGCGCAAGACGTCTCCTTCCCATTGCACACCGCGTCGTCCGCGATGGCAGCCCTTGCGCCGGCCTGCGGTGTGCCGCCGGCGTCCCACGTTACGGACGGGAGCGTACGCCCGCGCCCACCCACCGGCCGACAATCGTGCACGACTGTTGAGCGTCCGTTACCCCTACGTAATCCGGGGGTGGGGGAAATCACTTTCACGACCGGCGGGCTTCGGAAAAGGTGTCCTTAACGTCCGTTTCCTGCGACGTTTCCACTGCTGCTGGGGCTACCGCCAGAAGACCGCCACCGCCGCGTTGACCAGGGTCAACCCGATGATGGCGAGGAAGTGGCCGCGGTTGACCGACTCCCGTTTCCGGGAGAAGAAGACCATGACAAAGATCAACAGTGCGAGCACCAACTTGGTAACAAGTTTCGCCGGCGCCGGCTCGTGCCCGTCGCGCAGCGGGGCGGACAGACCGATTCCGGTCAGCACCTGGATCACCGAGCCCCAGAGCATGGCCGCGTTGATCCGCAGCCGGCCGCTGACGTACTGGGCGATCGAGCCGCCGAGCAGCAGCGCGAACCCGATCAGATGAACGTAGAGAAGTACCAGCCGAATAGCTTCCACGCCGCCCATCCTCCCCCATCAACGACGCCCCGTAGTAGTCCCCCCATCCACCCGCCGTCATACCGTGACCTCCCCACCCCCTCCCCACCCCTGACCTCCCCGCGATCTTGCAGTTTGTGGCGCAGCAAAGCGGACATAAGCCGCGTAACTCCGACCGTAAGTGCAAGATCGCCGGGGGGCGGGGAGGGTGGGGGCGGGAGGGGGGCGGGTGGGGGTTGGTTAGGGGAGGCGCCAGGCTTGGAAGGTGGGGCCGTCGGGGGGCAGGGTGACCGTGCCGTCGGGGGCAGGGCGGAGGGCGGGAGCGTTGCCGTGGACGTTCTCGGCGGCCGGGAGGCCGGTCAGGCGGACCGGGGTACCGGGCGCGCGGCGGGCCAGCACGAGCACCGCGCCGGTCGGCGCCTCGCGCAGGAAGACCAGGGTGTCCGGGTCCGCGTACACCCAGCGCAGGCCGCCGTGCCGCAGCGCCGGCTCGCCGCGGCGCAGCGCCAGCAGCGACCGGTACGCGTCGAACGTGCGCCGGTCCCAGCTCTCCGGCCGGTGCCACGGCATCGGGGTACGCGAGCCCTCGCCGTTCGTGCCGGTCAGCCCCAGCTCGTCGCCGGCGAAGACCACCGGGGTGCCCGGCATGGTGGCGAGCAGGCCGGCGGCCACCTCCTGCCGGGCGGCGTCGCCGACCACGGTCCGGATGCGGGCCGAGTCGTGCGAGCCGAGCAGCTGCCACGAGTGCACGTAGGACCGCCAGGAGATCAGCGACCGGTAGGCGTTCATGGTGGCGAGCACCGCCCCCGCGTCCCGTCGGCGGACGCCGCCCGGGGTGCCGAGGAAGTTCGGCAGCGGCTCGTCGCCGTGGCGCAGCCAGGACCAGACCGGGTCGGTGAAGCCGACGTAGTTCATCGTCCCGTGCCAGCCGTCCCGGTCCAGGTCACCGGTGTGGTCGTGGCCGTGCTCGGCCAGTAGCAGGCCGTCGGCGCGGGTCTCGGCGACCACCTCGCGCAGCAGCCGGGCCACCTCGTGGGTGTACGCGTCCGCGCCCCGCCGGCCGGTCATGTTCGCCACGTCCACCCGCCAGCCGTCCAGCCCGTACGGCGGGCGCAGCCAGCGGCGCAGCAGCGAGTCCTCGGCGGTGGCGAAGCGACGGCGCAGCTCGGCGCTGCCCCAGTTGAGCTTCGGCAGCGACTTGACCCCGTTCCACGACTCGTAGTCCCCGCCGGTCAGGTCGAAGTAGTAGAGCTCGCGCTCGGGCGCGTGCACGTCGGCGACGGCGGCGGTGAACCACCGGTGCCCGTCGCCGGTGTGGTTGCTGGTGATGTCGCCGAGCAGCCGCCAGCCCCGGGCGTGCACCGCGTCGGCGAGCCGGGCCAGGGCGGCGTCCCCGCCGAGCAGCGGGTCGACGGTGTCGAAGCTGGACGCGTCGTACCGGTGGTTGGAGCGCGCCGGGAAGACCGGGGTCAGGTAGACGGTGTTGATCCCGAGCCGGTCCAGGTGGTCCAGGCGCTCGGTGATCCCGTCCAGGTCGCCGCCGTAGAACTGGTACGGCGTCTCCGGGCCGCGCCCGATGACCGGGGTGTCCCAGTCGCACGGGATGGCCCAGTCCGGCGCGGTCCGCCCGGCGGCGGCGGCCGAGCGGGCGAACCGGTCCGGGAAGATCTGGTAGATCACCGCGTCCCGCGCCCAGGCCGGCGGCGGGGCGTAGCTGACCAGCTTGAAGTCGCCGTGGTCGGGCACGTCGTGGTCGACCAGGCCGGCGGCGTTGAGCCAGCGGCAGGCCTTCGCCCCGGCGAGCAGGAACCGGTAGTTGCTGACCGGGTTGCGGACCTCGACGTCGGCCCGCCACCACACGTCACCACCCTCGGTGCGGTCGACCACGGCCTCGGCGAAGCGCGGCTCGCCGTCACCGGTGGTCCGCACGTGCACCTGGCGGACGTCGGCGCCGGCCGGCACCCGGACGAAGACCGGGACGAGCTGCCCGAGCACGGGCTCCTGTTCGGGCACGTAGGTGGCGGACCCGTCATGGTGCGGCTGCAGCATGGTCATCCCTTGACGGCTCCGGAGGTGAGGCCGGAGACGATGTAGCGCTGGAGGTACTGGAACACCAGCACCGTGGGGATCGCGGTGAGCAGCGTCGCCGCTGCGAAGATCCCGAAGTTGACGTTGCGCTCGTTGCCCTGGAGCATGCCGTACATACCGACGGCGAGGGTCTTCGAGTTGGTGCTGGTGAGGAACACGTTCGCCATCAGGAACTCGTTGATCGTGCCGATGAACGCCAGCAGGCCCGTCACCGCCAGGATCGGGGCCACCAGCGGCAGCATGATCCGGAAGAACACCTGGGCGTGGGTCGCGCCGTCCATGGTGGCCGACTCGTCCAGCTCCCGGGGGAGCGTGTCGAAGAAGCCCTTCATCAGCCAGGTGTTCACGCCGAGCGCGCCGCCCAGGTACAGCAGCAGCAGGCCCCACGGGGTGTTGAAGCCGATCCCGGGCCACAGCTCGGTGATGGTGCCGAAGATCAGGAAGATCGCCACGATCGCCAGGAACTGCGGGAACATCTGGATCATCAGCAGCGAGAGCAGCCCGACCCGCCGGCCCCGGAAGCGCATCCGGGAGAAGGCGTACGCGGCCAGCGAGGAGAGGAAGACCGACGCGAAGGACGCGACCCCGGCGATCAGCAGCGAGTTGAGGAACCAGCGCGCGAACGCGGTGCGCTGGAACAGCTCGCCGAAGTTGCCGAAGGTCACCCCTCCGGTCGGCACCAGCTCGGTGGACGACAGCGTGCCCAGCGGATTGAGCGCCGCGGAGAGCACGAACACGATCGGGAAGAGGCTGAACAGCACCCCGAGCACGCCGACGAGGTGTCGCCAGCCGACCTGGGTCAGCCAGCGGTTGCCCCGCCGCCGACGGGCGGCGACGGCCGGGCTTCCCGTGGCCGGGGCGGTGGTGGACGTGGTCACGAGTACACCTCCTCCTGCCTGCGGGTGCGCCGGAAGCTCACCGCGGACACCACCGCGACGATGGTGAAGATGAACAGCGAGATCGCCGCCGCGAACCCGAACTCCGCGCCCTGGGCACCGAACGCCAGCCGGTACGTGTACGTGATCAGCAGGTCGGTCGCGCCGTTCGTCGGGTTGTCCGCGGGGAACGGCGCACCCTCGGTGGTCAGGTAGATCGCGTTGAAGTTGTTGAAGTTGTACGCGAACGACGAGATCAGCAGCGGGGAGAGCGCGACCAGCAGCAACGGCAGGGTGACCGCGCGGAACGACTGCCACGGGGAGGCGCCGTCGACCGAGGTCGCCTCGGTCAGCTCGCGCGGGATCGCCTGCAGCGCTCCGGTGGCAACCAGGAACATGTACGGGTAGCCGAGCCACAGCTGCACCAGGATCACCGCGAAGCGGGCGGTCCAGCTTCCGCCGAACCAGTCGACGCCCAGCCCGAACAGGTTGTTGAGCAGTCCGAAGTCGGTGTTGAACATGTCGCGCCAGACCATCAGCATCGCGAACGACGGCATGGCGTACGGCAGGATCAGCAGCACCCGGTAGAGGTTCGTGCCCCGCATCCGGGGCGAGTGCAGGGCCAGTGCGATGAGCAGGCCGAGGACGAACGTCCCCCCGGTGGAGGCGATCGCGAAGGCGAAGTTCCAGATCAGTGTGCCGAGGAACGGTCCGGAGATGTTGTCGTCGGTGAGCACCCGGGTGAAGTTCGTCAGGCCGACGTTGACCTTCCAGCCCTGGGCGAGCCGCTCGCCGTCGGCGGCGACGAAGGAGCCGGTCGCCTCGTCCGCGGTCCAGGTCCTGCCGGTCTCGCTGTCCTTGATGCAGTCGCAGTCCGCGTCGTACGCCCGGACGGCGGTGCCCTCGTAGGCGCGGGACAGGCCGTTGGACCGGATGGCGCCGCCGGAGGTGGGCACGATCAGGTCGGTGATCTCCTTGCTCCGGACGCTGGCCTGGCCGAAGTTGAGCACCGTGTAGCCGTCGGCGGCGGTGACCTTGCCGGTCGGGCTGACCGTGACCTGCCCGGCGTCCAGCTTGCGCAGCCCGTCCGCGTCACCGACCGAGACCTCCCTGGTCTTCGGGTCGGTCAGCAGGAAGACCAGCGCGTCGCTGGCCGGGTCGCCCTGGGTGGCGATGGCGAGGGAGTACTCGGTGGAACCGGGGACCTGCTTCACCGAGGAGGTCTGGATGGCGACGATCGCCTCGTCCTTGCTGCCGCGGTGGCCGTCGCCGAAGTTCGTGAAGGCGGTGCTCGCGGTGTACAGCACCGGGAAGATCTGGAAGGCGATCAGGAAGAGCGTACCGGGGACCAGGTACTTGGCCGGGATGTGCCGGCGGGTGAGGTAGAGGTAGAACAGGCCGGCCGTGGTGGCCGCCAGGATGGCCAGCCCGATCCAGTGCCCGGCCTCGACGAGCGGGAACGCCGCCCAGATCGCGATCCCGGCCGCCAGGCCGAGCAGGATCACCTTGACGACGAGACCGGTCGCCGTGATCGGCGCGTGGTGCCGCGTGGTGGCGGGGGTGCGCGGGAGCCCGCGGCGAACGGGCTCCCGGCCCGGAGCCTGCGTGGCAGGCTCCGGGCCGGACAGCGACGCGCTCATTACTTGATCTGACCGGCGATGGTCTTGCCAGCGGCGGTGATCGTGCTGGCCGGGTCGGCGCCGCCGACGACGGCCGCCTCCGCCTTGCCGAACGGGTCCCAGATCGCGGCCATGGCCGGGATCGCCGGGAGCACCTGGCCGTTCTTGCCGGCCTCCTGGAACTTGGCCAGGTCCGGGTCCTCGCCCTTGACCTGGTCCAGCGCCGCGGTCAGCGCCGGCGGGCGCGGCTCTGCCTTGTACAGCGCGACGGCCAGCTCGGGCTTGGTGACGTAGTTCGCCACGAACTCCTGGGCCAGGGCCTTGTTCTTGCCCTTGGCGGCCACGTAGAAGGCCTGGACGCCCACGAACGGCTGGGCCTCCTTGCCGCCGGCGAAGCCGGGGACCGGGGAGATGTCGTACTTGATGCCGGCCTTCTTCACGTCGGCGGTCGCCCACGGGCCGGAGACCAGGTAGGCGCACTTCTTGCCGGCGAAGGTGGCGATCGAGTTGGTGTCCTGGATCGAGCGCTTCAGCACGCCCTCGCCCTTCTCGCCGAGCTTGCCGATCTTCTGGAAGGCCGCGATCGACTCCGGCTTGCCGACGCCCAGGTCCTTGGGGTCGTAGTCGCCGTTGGCCGCCGTGCCGAAGAGGTAGCCGCCGGCCGAGGTGTACAGCGGGTAGATGTGGTAGGCGTCGCCGTTCTGGCCAACCTGGAGGCAGAGGATCTCGCTGACCTTCTTCTCCGCCTTGAGCTGCTTGCCGGTGGCGACCAGATCCTCGATCGTCTTCGGCGCCTCGGGGGCCAGCTCGGTGTTGCGGATCAGCGCCAGGTTCTCCTGCGCGTAGGGCACGCCGTAGAGCTGGCCGTTGAAGGTGACGGCCTTGACGGCGACCTCGCTGAACCCGCTCTTCTGCTCGGCGGCGAGCTGCACCGGGTCGATGGCGCCGTTCTGGACCAGGTTGCCGATCCAGTCGTGCGCGCCGACCACGACGTCCGGACCGCTGCCCTGCTGGGAGGCGGTGACGAAGTTGGTCTGCAGGTCCTTGGAGACGGCGTTGACCTCGACGGTGACGCCGTTCTCCTTGCCGAACTCATCGGCGAACGGCTTGAGGGCGGCCGTGCGCTTGTCGTCGGCCCAGATGACCAGCTTGCCGCCGGAGGCCTTGGCGGACTCCTTGGCGGCCGGCTTGTCGCTGTCGCTGCCACCGCAGCCGGAGGCGGCGAGCGCCAGGCCGAGGACAGCGACCACACCCGCGGTACGGATGCGCATCGGTACTCCTGTCGTCATGGCGGCCCGCCGGGGGAAGGACGGCCCGCCAGTGGAAACCTCTGTAAATTCTTGCTGACCGGCGCTGCGTACCGCGCCGCTGCTCTCGCGTGTTGCGGGGACGTTAGCAAGACGTTGCAGAGAATGGAAGGTATTGCAGGAGTGTACGCAAGAACTTTCCCGTGAGCTAAAGTGCCGCCATGCGCGCTCGTCTGTCCGACATCGCCCAACAGGCCGAAGTCAGCGAGGCCACGGTGTCGCGGGTGCTCAACGACCGCCCCGGGGTCGCCCCCGAGACCCGGCAGGCCGTCCTGACCGCCCTCGACGTGCTCGGCTACGAGCGCCCCGCCCGGCTGCGCAAGCGCAGCGCCGGGCTGGTCGGCCTGGTGGTGCCGGAGCTGGACAATCCCATCTTCCCGGCGTTCGCCCAGGTCATCGAGTCGACGCTGGCGCAGAGCGGCTTCACCCCCGTGCTCTGCACCCAGACCCCCGGCGGCGTCACCGAGGACGAGTACGTCGAGATGCTGCTGGACCGCCAGGTCTCCGGGATCGTCTTCGTCTCCGGCCTGCACGCCGACACCGCCGCCAACCACGACCGGTACCGGGCGCTGATCTCCCGGCCGCTGCCGATCGTGATGATCAACGGGTACGTCACCGACGTCGCCGCGCCCTTCGTCTCCTGCGACGACCGGGAGTCGGCCGAGCTGGCCGTGGCCCACCTGGTGGCGCTCGGGCACCGCCGGATCGGCCTGATCACCGGGCCGGACCGGTTCGTCCCGGTGCAGCGCAAGGTGGCCGGCTGGAAGTCCGCGATGACCCGGTTGGCCGGGTTCGCCGAGGGCGAGCTGGACGGCCTGGCCGAGCTGTCCCTCTTCGGCGTCGAGGGTGGTGAGGCGGCCGCCGGCCGGCTGATCGAGCGCGGGGTCACCGGCATCGTCTGCGGCTCCGACCTGATGGCGCTCGGCGCGATCCGGGCCGCCCGTCAGCGCGGCCTCGCCGTCCCCGGCGACGTCTCCGTGGTCGGGTACGACGACTCGCCCCTGATGGCCTTCACCGATCCGCCGCTGACCACCGTGCGCCAGCCGGTCGCCGCCATGGCGGTGGCCGCGGTCCGGGCCCTGGTCGACGAGATCAACGGCCACCCCGCGCCGCACTCCGAGTACCTGTTCCGGCCGGAGTTGGTGGTCCGCGGCTCCACCGCGGTGGTCCGCCCGGCCGACGCCGACCCGGGGGGCGGCCCGCACCGCCAGCGTCCGCCGACCTCCTCCGTCGCCGTCCCGGCCTGACCCGTCCGGTCGAGTGCCGACCGGCGCGATCGCGCCGGGCCGGCGGCTGGGCGGGATCCCGATGGCCGGGACACCGCCACGCCCGCGAGCCGGAGTTGCCATTTCTTGCGCAAGGATTGCTTGACTCTTGCAGCGCTGAGCCGGCATCCTGCTCAGACACCCGCGTCCGCTCACCCACGCCGGCGCGGCACCGCACGCCGACCTGCACCAGAGAACGGGGATCGTCACCGATGACCGCCGCCAGCAACCCGACGCCGCCGACCACCGACGACGACTGGTGGCGATCCGCGGTCGTCTACCAGGTCTACGTCCGCAGCTTCGCGGACGCGAACGGCGACGGCGTCGGTGACCTCCAGGGCATCCGGCAGCGCCTGCCCTACCTGCGCGACCTCGGCGTGGACGCCCTCTGGCTGACCCCCTTCTACACCTCGCCCCAAGTGGACGCCGGCTACGACGTGGCCGACCACCGGGACGTGGACCGGCTCTTCGGCGACCTCGCCGACTTCGACGCGATGATCACCGACGCGCACGCCCTGGGCCTGCGGATCATCGTCGACCTGGTGCCCAACCACACCTCCGACCGGCACCGGTGGTTCCAGGCGGCGCTCGCCGCCGGCCCCGGCTCGCCCGAGCGCGCGCGCTACCTGTTCGCCGACGGCAAGGGCGACCAGGGCGAGCTGCCGCCGAACGACTGGGAGAGCATCTTCGGCGGTCCCGCATGGACCCGGGTCGCCGACGGCCAGTGGTACCTGCACCTGTTCGACCCGGCCCAGCCCGACCTGAACTGGCGCCACCCGGAGGTACGCGCGGAGTTCGAGGACATCCTGCGGTTCTGGCTCGACCGGGGCGTGGACGGCTTCCGGATCGACGTGGCGCACGGGATGATCAAGGCCGAGGGGCTGCCGGACGTCGGCTTCAACTCGATGACCACCGGTCGGCGCCAGTCGGAGCTGCTGGGCAAGGGCCGGCTGCCCTACTTCGACCAGGACGAGGTGCACGACATCTACCGCGCCTGGCGGCCGATCCTGGACAGCTACCCGGGCGGTCGGATGGCGGTGGCCGAGGCGTGGGCGGAGACCCCGCAGCGGCTGGCCCGCTACATCGGCCCGGACGAGCTGCACCAGGCGTTCAGCTTCGACTTCCTCGACGCCACCTGGTCGGCCGACTCGTTCCGCAAGGTGATCGACACCGCGCTGGCCGAGTCAATGATCGTCGGTGCCCCGACCACCTGGGTGCTCTCCAACCACGACCGGCAGCGGCACGTCACCCGGTACGGCGACGGCGAGATCGGCCTGCGCCGCGCCCGGGCCGCCGCCCTGCTGATGCTCTCGCTGCCCGGGTGCGCGTACGTCTACCAGGGTGAGGAGCTGGGCCTGCCGGAGGTGCTGGACCTCCCCGACGAGCTGCGCCAGGACCCGGCTTTCCTGCGCACCGGCGAGAGCCGGGACGGCTGCCGGGTGCCGATCCCGTGGAGCGGCGAGCTGGCCCCGTACGGCTTCGGCCCGGAGGGCAGCGAGCTGAGCTGGCTGCCAGCCCCGGCGACCTGGCGGGCCCTCTCGGTGGCCGCCCAGGCCGGCCTGCCCGGCTCGACGCTGGAGCTCTACCGGACCGCCCTGCGGATCCGGCGCGAGCACCCGGCGCTGGCCGGCGTCGGCGCCATCACCTGGCTGGAGACCGAGCCTGGCGTGCTGGCCTTCCGCCGCGCCGGCGGTGACGCCGAGCTGACCTGCGTGGTCAACATCAGCGGCGCCGAGGTCACGATCACCGGCCACGGCCGGCCGGTCGTCGCCAGCGCCGACCTCGCCGAGCGGGGCGACGGGTACGTCCTGCCGGTGGACTCAGCTGCGTGGTTCGAACGGCGCTGAGCCGGGTAACCCGCCATTGACCTGGTCGTCCGTTGTGCTCCGCGCCGACGGGCGGCTGGGCAACCGACCCCTTGTGGTGGGGGGTGAGGTGGCACCGGCGCCTCGGGGAGTCCGCTCCCCGCGGCGCCGGTGTCCATCTGGGACCAGGAAATCCGCGGGACGAGTTCTGCGTGCTCGACCATGCCGGTAAAGCGCGCTCACCCCTCCTTGCTGGTGAGCAGCTTGGCGATCCGGGCGAGACCGGCCCGCACCTCGTCCCGGCTCGGCGGCGGCGTCGGCGTCGGCACCGGCTCCCGCTCCGCGGCCAGCTCCAGCTCCTCGTCGATCGTGTCCTCGAAGTCGCCGTAGAGGTCCGCCTGGTCGACCTGGGCCGCCTCGTCCTCGGCGGCGAGCTGCGCCGCCGCGATCTCGCCGCGGATCTCCTCCGCGGTCAGCGCCGGCAGCAGCGGCTCGACCACCGCCATCAGCTGTTCCTCGGCCACCACCGCCTCGGCCAGGGCGAGCGCGTGCGGCCGCTCGTACGGGCCGCAGACCACCGGCTCCCACTCGTCGGCGTCGCCGAGCGGGCCGAAGGTGATGATCCACGGCAGGCCGAGCATCGGCGAGTCGTCCGGCAGGTCCAGTGTCACAAGTGCGCCCACCCGCTCATCATGGTCGGTCCCGGGCGCGGAGAACCGCACAACCTCAGGGAAAGGGTGGCCCCACGCGCTGCGGCCACACTTTCCGGGAAGCTCCCGTGTCCCGTCGTCAGCCCGGGCGGGCGGCGTCGAGGGCGGCGCGGACCAGGGCGAGGGCCCGGTCGGGCGGGACGCCCAGGCGGGCGGCCTCGGCGGCGTACGCGGTGGCGGCGCGGTGCAGGCGGTCGGTCGCGTCGTCGCGTCCCGGGGCGACCACCGTCCCGTGCCGACCCCGGGTCTGCACCAGGCCGGCCCCCTCCAGCTCCCGATAGGCCCGGGCCACGGTGTTCACCGCCAGCCCCAGCTCGCTGGCGAGCTGCCGGACCGCGGGCAGCCGGGTGCCCACCGGCAGCCGGCCGTCCCCGATCATGCGGGCGAGCTGCCCGCGCACCTGCTCGTACGGGGGCACCGCCGAGTCCGGGTCGATCCGGATCTCCATCTCAGCCCGCTCCTCCCGGCGTACCCGGCTCGGGCACCTCGTCGGCCTCCACGTCCACCTCCCGGGCCGCGCGGCCCTCGGCCAGGTCCACCACCCGGCCGTACCGGCTGGTCGCGGCCAGCGCCGCCCCGAACAGCACCAACTGGTTGAGCAGGTAGAGGTAGACCAGCAGCCCCACCGCCGTGGCGACCACCGTGTACGCCGGGTTCCGCTCGGTGCGGACCACGTAGTAGCGCCCGACCGTGTTGAGCAGGGTGATGCCGATCGCGACCAGCACCACCACCGGGCGCAGCCGGCGGCGGCTCATCCGCAGCCGGGGCACCGCCACCAGCAGCGCCACGGCCAGCACCGCGTTGACCAGGACGCTGAGCACGGCGCTGAGCGTGGTCAGGCCCACCGACCCGGTGCTGCGCAGCAGGAACCGCAGCACCGACTCCAGCGCGTCGACGGCGGCCACCGAGAGACCGAGCAGGACGAAGACCCCGACCAGCACCCCGAGGTCGACCAGGCGGCGTACCACCAGGTTGCCGGGCTGCTGGTTGAAGCCGTACATCAGCCGTTGTGAGGAGCGGATCGCCTCCACCCAGCCGATCCCGGTGAAGACCAGGATGACCAGGCCGACCACCCCGACGGTGCTGCTGCTCTCCGCGATCTGCCTCGAGTCGAGGAAGGGCAGGTTCCGCTCGAGGAAGTGGGCCACCGCCCTGGCGACCTCCTCGTTGTCCGCCAGCACGGCGCCGAAGGCCGAGTACCCGACCAGGGCGAGCGCGAAGACCGCGAAGAAGCCGTAGTAGGCGATGGCCGCGGCGAGCCGGCCGGCGAGCACGTCGGTGTAGAGCGTCCCGGCCCGCCACAGGTGATCGAAGGCCGGCAGCCGGTCGCGCGCCGCGTCGATCCGACGGCCGAACGCGGCCTCGATCCGGCCGAGCACGCTCACCATGTCATCCTCGCCGCTCCCCCACGACGGCGCGGAACGGCCGGCCGGGCGGGCAGCTCAACCGCCCAACCGGAAGTCGCGGCGCGGCTGCCACCGGGTCGCGCCGCTGTGCGAGAAGAGGGTGAACGCCTCCACCTCGAACAGCGCCGAGAAGTCGGCCAGGTCCTCGTACGCCTTGTCGAGCGCCTCGGAGGGGACGTCCTGCGCCACGGTGACGTGCGGGTGGTACGGGAAGCGGGCCTCCCGGTGCAGCTCGGGAGCCGAGTTGATGGCGGCGGCGAGCAGCTCGCACTCGCTGATCCCGGCCGCCACCGCGACGAAGACCACCTGGGTGACCGGGCGGAACGTGCCGGTGCCCCGCAGGTGCAGGGCGAACGGCAGGTGCGCGGCGGCCACCTGGGCCAGGTGCTCCTCGACGGCGGGCAGCGCCCGTACCGGGATCTCGGTGGGCCCGAGCAGGGTGACGTGCGCCGGAACGACCTGCGGGTCGCCGGCCTCGATCCGGCGGCGGGTGAGCATCCCGCCCCACGGCTCGGGGATGTCCACCGCGATCCCGATCTCGATGGTGTCGCCGGTGCCCGGCACCCCGTCCCTGCGATCCACGCTGCGCGCCATCCCTCCGGCCACCGGCTGCGTACACCCTCTCCGACGTGCCCGGGCCGCTACTCGGACCGGAGCGGAGGGAAGAAGCCGATCCGGTCGTACACCGTCCGCACCGTCGCCGCGGCGACCACCCGGGCCTTCTCCGCGCCCTGCGCCAGCAGCTTGTCGAGCTGGGCCGGGTCGTCCAGATAGGTGCGGGTGCGCTCCTGGATCGGGGTGAGGGCCTCCCGGACCACCTCGGCGAGGTCCTTCTTGAGGTCGCCGTAGCCCTTGCCGTCGTACGCGGCGACCAGGTCGTCGATGCCGCGGCCGGAGAGCGCCGAGTAGATGCTCAGCAGGTTGGCGATGCCCGGCTTGCCCACCGCGTCGAACACGATCTCGCGGCCGGTGTCGGTGACCGCGGAGCGGATCTTCTTGGCCGAGCGGGCCGGATCGTCCAGCAGGTCGATGATGCCGGCCGGCGAGGAGGACGACTTCGACATCTTCGACGTCGGGTCCTGCAGGTCGGTGATCTTCGCGGTGTCCTTGACGATGTGCGGCGCGGGCACCGTGAAGGTCGGCCCGAACAGCGTGTTGAACCGCTGGGCCAGGTCCCGGGAAAGCTCCAGGTGCTGGCGCTGGTCCTCACCGACCGGCACCGCGTTGGCCTGGTAGAGCAGGATGTCGGCGGCCATCAGGACCGGGTAGGTGAAGAGGCCGACGCTGGCCCGCTCACTGCCCTGCTTCTGCGCCTTGTCCTTGAACTGCGTCATCCGGCTGGCCTCGCCGAAGCCGGTGATGCAGCCGAGCACCCAGGCGAGCTGGGAGTGCTCGGCCACCTGGGACTGGACGAACAGGGTGCTGCGCTCCGGGTCGATGCCGACCGCGAGGAGCTGCGCGGCGGCGACCCGCGAGCGCCGCTTGAGCAGCTTCGGGTCGTGGCCGGCGGTGATCGCGTGCAGGTCGACCACGCAGTAGAACGCGTCGTGGCTCTCCTGCAGGGCCACCCAGTGCCGCACCGCGCCCAGATAGTTGCCGAGGTGGAACGAGTCGGCCGTCGGCTGGATGCCGGAGAAGACGCGGGGGCGGGCGGGTACGTCGGACATGCCGGCAATTCTGTCAGCACGCCCCGGGGTACGTCATGACGGGCCGGCGGGTCGGCTCTCGGCGGTCGCGGCCCGGGGCGCGACCTCGCGCCGCTGCTCGGGGAGGCGTGCGGTGGAGACCGCCAGCCGGGACACCCGCCGACCCTCGATGGCGAGCACCCGGAGCAGCCAGCCGCCCGGCGGGTCGTCGGGGTCGGATCCGTCCAGGCCGTCCGAGGCGGCGGTCACCGGCACCTCGTCCCCGGCGACCGGGAGCCGGCCCAGGGCGGCCATCACGAAACCGCCGACCGTCTCGTACGGCCCGGCGGGCAGCGGCACCCCGGTGCGCTCCGCGAAGTCGGCCAGGTTGAGCCGGCCGTCGACGACGGCGGGCAGGCCGGCGTGCGCCGGGTCGGGCGGGGCGTCGTACTCGTCGTGGATCTCCCCGACCAGCTCCTCGACCAGGTCCTCGCAGGTGACGATGCCGGCGGTGCCGCCGTACTCGTCGACCACCACCGCCAGGTGGTGCCCCTCCCGACGCATCTCGGTGAGCGCGGCCAGCACCCGCTTGCTCCCGGGCAGGCGCTTCACCTCCCGGGTCAGCTCCCAGACGGTGGCGCGGCCCTGCGGCTCGGGGCGGAGCAGCACGTCGCGCAGGTGGACGAAGCCGACGACGTCGTCCTGGGTGCCGTCGACCACCGGGTAGCGGGTGTGCGTCTCGACGCGGACCAGCCGCTCCGCCTCGGCGACGGTCAGCCCGGCCGAGAGGAACACCACCTCGGTCCGCGGCACCATCACCTCGCGGACCAGGCGCGCCCCGGCGACCAGCACCTCGTCGATGATCCGCCGCTCGTCCGGGTCGAGCACCGTGTTGGCGGCGACCAGGTCCCGCAGCTCCGCCTCGCTGATCCGCTCCCGGCCGGCCGCCGGGCTGGCCCCGAGCAGATCGGTGACCAGACGGGTGGCGCCGTCGGCGGCGCGGACCACGAGCCGGGCGACGGTCCGGGCGACCGGCCCCGGCTCGCGTCGCGGCCGCCCCGGCCGTCGTCGCCGGAGCCCGCGGCCGCCCGCGTCCCGCATGACAAGGATGTTAGACAGCGGACGCGACAGCCGTAGGGTGATCACGGACGGCCGCCCCGCCGACGCGGCCAGGCAGGAGGAACCCGACGTGAAACTGCTCGTCACCGGCGGCGCCGGCTACATCGGCAGCGTGGTGACCCGGATGCTGCTGGACCACGGCCACGAGGTGACCGTCCTGGACGACCTGCGCACCGGCCACCGGGAGGCCCTCGCCCCCGACGCGACCCACGTCGACCTTCCGGTGCACGAGGCCGCCCGGGTGCTCACCCCCGACGCCGGCTTCGACGGCGTGCTGCACTTCGCCGCGCTGATCGCGGCCGGCGAGTCGATGGTCAAGCCGGAGCTCTACTGGCGGACCAACACCGTCGGCTCGCTCGCCCTGATCGACGCGGTGCGCGCCGCGCGGGTGCCCCGGCTGGTCTTCTCCTCCACCGCCGCCGTCTACGGCAACCCCACCGAACTGCCCATTCCGGAGACCGCCGTGAAGGCCCCCACCAACACCTACGGGGCGACCAAGCTGGCGGTCGACCTGGCGCTCACCTCCGAGGCGATCGCGCACGACCTGGCCGCCGTCTCGCTGCGCTACTTCAACGTCGCCGGGGCGTACCTGCACGAGGGGCGGGCCCTCGGCGAACGGCACGACCCGGAGACCCACCTCATCCCGCTCGCCCTCGACGTCGCCGCCGGCCGGCGCGAGAAGCTCCAGCTCTTCGGCGACGACTACCCCACCGTCGACGGCACCTGCGTCCGCGACTACATCCACGTGGCGGACCTCGCCCGGGCCCACCTGTTGGCGCTCGACGCCGCCACGCCCGGCCGGCACCGGATCTACAACCTCGGCAACGGCAGCGGCTTCACCAACCGGCAGGTGATCGAGGTGGTCCGCGAGGTCACCGGCCACCCGGTGCCGGTCGAGGTGGCCCCGCGCCGGGAGGGCGACCCGGCCGAGCTGGTCGCCTCCTCCGCCCTGGCCCGCGCCGAGCTGGGCTGGGTGCCGGAGAAGCCCACCCTGCACGACATGGTCGGCGACGCCTGGGCCTTCTACCGCGAACACGTCCTGGGGCGGCGGTGACCGGCCGGATCGTCGCCGCCCCGCCGCCCGCGCCGCCGGGCGACGTCGCGGCCCGCGCCACCGCCGGCTTCCGGCAGCGGTACGGCGGGGAGCCGGCGGGCCGCTGGGCGGCTCCTGGCCGGGTCAACCTGATCGGCGAGCACACCGACTACAACGACGGCTTCGTGCTTCCCTTCGCGCTGCCGCTGCGTACCGTGGTCGCCGCGGCCGCCCGGGCCGACGAGCGCTGGACGGTCTGGTCGGAGCTGGACGACGACCCGGTCGAGTTCGGCCCGGCCGAGGCCGACGAACCCGGCCGGGTCACCGGCTGGGCCGCCTACGTGGCCGGAGTGGTCTGGGCGCTGCGCGCCGCCGGGCACGCCGTCCCCGGCGCGCGGCTGGCCGTCGCCTCCGACGTGCCGGTCGGCTCCGGGCTCTCCTCCTCGGCGGCCATCGAGGCGGCGGTGCTCGCCGCCCTGGTCGACCTGGGTGGGCTGGACCTGCCCGCCCAGCGGTGGCCCCGGCTCGCCCAACAGGCCGAGAACGACTACGTCGGCGCCCCCACCGGCATCATGGACCAGTCCGCGGTGATCCGTGGCCGGCCGGGGCACGCCCTCTTCCTCGACTGCCGCAGCGAGGAGGTCGAGCAGATCCCGTTCGACCTGGACGCCGCCGGGCTGGCCATGCTGGTGATCGACAGCCGCGCCCCGCACCGGCACGCCGACGGGGAGTACGCCGCCCGCCGGCGGTCCTGCGAGCGGGCCGCCCGGGCCCTCGGGGTACCCGCCCTGCGGGACGTTCCCGCCGACGGGCTCGACGCCGCGCTGGCCCGCCTCGACGACGACGAGACCCGCCGCCGGGTCCGGCACGTGGTCACCGAGGACCAGCGGGTGCTCGACAGCGTCGCGCTGCTGCGCGCCGGCCGGGTACGCGACATCGGTCCGCTGCTGACCGCCTCGCACACCTCGATGCGGGACGACTTCGAGATCACCGTGCCGGAGGTCGACACCGCGGTCGAGGCGGCCCTGGCCGCTGGCGCGTACGGCGCCCGGATGACCGGGGGCGGCTTCGGCGGCTGCGTGCTCGCCCTGGTCGAGGCGTCCGCCGCCGACGCCGCTGCGGCCGCCGTGGCCGCCGCGTACGCCGAGCGCGGCTTCGCCGCCCCCGCCACCGTCACCGCCCTCCCGGCCGGTGGCGTCACCCGCCTCGACTGACCGTCCACAGGGTGGTGCTCGATCCAGGAAACAGTGGTCCCCTCCTTCGTGGATGGCCACTACTTCCCGGTTCGAGCACGATCTCGTAGGGCAAGCCGAAGGCCCGCGCCGGTGACCGGCGCGGGCCTTCGCAGAGCACTCGCTCAGCCGGCCTCGATGATCATCCCGGCACCGACGGTGCGGTTGGTCGTCTCGTCGATGATGACGAAGCCGCCGGTGGTGCGGTTGCGGCGGTACTCGTCGGCGAGCAGCGGGACCGTGGTCCGCAGCCGGATCCGGCCGATCTCGTTGAGCTTCAGCTCGCCGGCCGTCTCGTCCCGGTGCAGCGAGTTGATGTCCAGCCGGTAGTGCAGCCCGCGCACGATCGCCCGCGCCGACCGGGTGGTGTGCTTGATGGCGTACTTGCCGCCGACCTGCAGCGGGCGGGTCTCGTCCATCCAGCAGACCATCGCCTCGATGTCCTGCGCGACCGCCGGGGCGTTGTGCGGCCGGCAGATCATGTCCCCGCGGGAGATGTCGATCTCGTCGGTCAGCCGGACCGTCACCGACATCGGCGGGAACGCCTCGTCCACCGGCCCGTCGGCCGTCTCCACCGAGGCGATCCGGCTGGTGAAGCCGGACGGCAGCACCATCACCTCGTCGCCCGCCTTGAGCACGCCCGAGGCCACCTGGCCGGCGTAACCCCGGTAGTCGGTGACGGTGGTGGACTGTGGCCGGATCACGTACTGCACCGGGAAGCGCACGTCGACCAGGTTGCGGTCGGAGGCGATGTGCACCCGCTCCAGGTGGTGCAGCAGCGACGGACCCTCGTACCAGGGCATGTGCTCGGAGCGGGTGACGATGTTGTCGCCCTTGAGCGCGGAGATCGGCACCACGGTCAGGTCCGGCACGTCGAGCTTCGCGGCGAACGCGGTGAACTCGTCGGCGATCCGCTCGAACACCTCCTGCGACCAGTCGACCAGGTCCATCTTGTTGACACAGAGGACCAGGTGCGGCACCCGTAGCAGCGAGCAGAGGAACGCGTGCCGGCGGGACTGCTCCACCAGGCCCTTGCGCGCGTCCACCAGGATCAGCGCCAGGTCGGCCGTCGAGGCGCCGGTGACCATGTTCCGGGTGTACTGGATGTGCCCCGGGGTGTCGGCGATGATGAACTTCCGCCGCGGGGTGGCGAAGTAGCGGTACGCCACGTCGATGGTGATGCCCTGCTCCCGCTCGGCGCGCAGGCCGTCGGTGAGCAGCGACAGGTCGGTGTACTCGTCGCCCCGGGCCGCGCTGACCGCCTCGACGGCGGCGAGCTGGTCGGTGAAGAGCGACTTCGTGTCGTACAGCAGCCGGCCGATCAGCGTCGACTTGCCGTCGTCGACGCTGCCCGCGGTGGCGAACCGCAGCAGGTCCATCGGCCGGGCCTCCGACCCGGCCCCGGCGTCCGTCACGTCCGGTGCCAGCGTCTCTGCGCTCATCAGAAGTAGCCCTCCCGCTTGCGGTCCTCCATGGCGGCCTCGCTGACCCGGTCGTCACCGCGGGTCGCGCCGCGCTCGGTGATCCGGGTGGCGGCCACCTCCTCGATCACCTTCTCCACGGTGTCGGCGTCCGAGCGCACCGCCGCGGTGCACGACGCGTCGCCCACGGTCCGGTACCGCACCCGCGCCTTGACCGGCTGCTCACCGCCGCGCGCCCGGAAGAACTCGTTGACCGCGTACAGCATGCCGTCGCGCTCGATCACCTCGCGCTCGTGCGCGTAGTAGATCGACGGCAGTGGGATCCGCTCCCGGGCGATGTAGTGCCAGACGTCCAGCTCGGTCCAGTTGGACAGCGGGAAGACCCGGATCGACTCGCCCGGGTGGTGCCGGCCGTTGTACAGCGCCCACAGCTCCGGCCGCTGGTTCTTCGGGTCCCACTGGCCGAACTCGTCCCGGAAGCTGAACACCCGCTCCTTGGCCCGGGCCTTCTCCTCGTCCCGCCGGGCACCGCCGAAGAGCGCGTCGAAGCGGTGCTTCTCCACCGCGTCGAGCAGCACCGGCGTCTGGATCCGGTTCCGCATCCCGTCCGCCGACTCGCGCACCAGCCCCTTGGCCAGCGCCTCGGGCACGCTGGCCACGATGAGCTGCAGACCCAGCTCGGCGACCCGCTGGTCCCGGTATTCCAGGACCTCCGGGAAGTTGTGCCCGGTGTCGACGTGCATCACCGGGAACGGGATGTTGGCCGGCGCGAACGCCTTCTGAGCCAACCGGAGCATCACGATCGAGTCCTTGCCGCCGGAGAAGAGCAGCACCGGGCGCTCCATCTCGGCGACCACCTCACGCATCACGAAGATGCTCTCGGCCTCCAGCGCGTCGAGGTGGGAGACCTGGTATGCGGCGGGGGACGTCATGACACGAACTCGATTCGCTCGGATCCGCACATCGGAATTCCAGACCTTTCCGGTCGGACACGTGAAGAAGAAGTCAGGTTACCCGGAGTGCCGCTGCAGCGCTGCAAGCAGCCGGCCGGCGAGATCCTTCCGACAGACCAGCAGGTCCGGCAGGCGGGGGTCGGCCTCGTTGTATTTCAGCGCAGAACCGTCGATCCGGGAAGCGTGCAGTCCGGTGGCCGTCGCCACAGCGATCGGAGCGGCCGAATCCCACTCGTACTGGCCACCCGCGTGGATGTACGCGTCGACCTCACCGGTGACCACGGAGGCGATCTTCGCGCCCGCCGAACCCATCGGCACCAGATGCGCGCCGACCTCCTCCGCCAGATCGGTCAGGAAAACCGGCGGACGGCTACGGCTGGCCGCCAACCGGATGGTCCGCCCGCCCCCCGAGGTCGCCGCCTCCAACGTCATCGGCGGGTACGCTGGCGGGTAGTCCGTGGCCAGCACGCGGTGCTGCGCCGGCAGCCCCACCGCGCCCGCCACCAGGCCGTGCGGCGTCGGCGCGTTCCGCGCCCAGAGCGCCACGTGCACCGCCCAGTCCGACCGGCCCTCCTCGGCGTACTCCCGCGTGCCGTCCAGCGGGTCGATGATCCACACCCGGTCGGCGGTCAGCCGGGACACCGCGTCCGACCCCACCTCCGCGGTCCAGGCCAGCCGAGAGCCCTCGTCCTCCTCCGACAGCACCGCGTCCGCCGGCCGCCACTTCGCCAACTCGGTACGGATCAGGTCGTGCGAGACCTTGTCCCCGGCCGACTTCAACGCCCCCGGATCCGCGAAGCCCATCTCGGTTCGCAGATTCATCAGCGCCTGCCCGGCCCGCGCCGCCAGCCACCGCGCGAACGCGCCGTCGATCATCGGAGGACTGCCCATGTTCCCGCTCCCGTCGTCCGCCGTCGCCGGCACCCGCCACGTCGAAATGCGCAGACTACCGGCCCGGACCAGCCCCGCCCGGCAGACCCCGCCCGGAACTCACCCGCCGTGGTACAGGTTCTGCGTCGGCTCCACCCCGCGGGTGACTACCGACTCCACCACGTCCGCCGCCCGGTCGACGAGGAACTCCAACTCCTTGCGCTCCACAGAGGAGAAGTCCGACAGCACGAAGTCCGCCGGATCCTGCCGGCCAGGCGGCCGGCCGACGCCGAACCGCACCCGCACGTACTCCTTCGTGCCCAACGACTTCGACATCGAACGCAGGCCGTTGTGGCCGCCCTCGCCGCCGCCGCACTTCACCCGCAGCTGCCCGTACGGGATGTCCAGCTCGTCGTGCACGGCGATCACCCGCTCCGGCGGGATCTTGTGGAACTGGGCGAGCCCGGCCACCGGGCCGCCGGAGAGGTTCATGTACGTCAGTGGCTTCGCCAGCACCAGCTTCGGGCCGCCGAACCCGAGCCGCCCCTCGGCGACCTCCGCCACCGCGCGCCGGTGCCGCCCGAACCTGGCCCCCACCCGGCCGGCCAGCAGATCGGCCACCATGAAGCCGACGTTGTGCCGGTTACCCGCGTACTCCCGGCCGGGGTTGCCCAGGCCGACCACCAGCCACGGCCCCGCCTCGTCCGTCACGCCACGCCCCTTCCGTCATCCCCGGCGCGCGGGCCGCCACCCGGCGGCGCGCGCCTCAAGCCCCCCGCGCCCGCCGTCGCGGAAGCATCGCGCCCGGGCCGTCACCCGGCGACCGACCACTCCCGCCCGGCCGGCTGCCACCGCGCCACGAACCGGAACCGTCGCACCCGGGCCGCCACCCGGCCACCGGCCCCGACACGCCGACAGGCGCCCCCGGAGTACGGGGACGCCTGTCGCACAGCCAGCGGACCGGTCAGGCCTCGGTCTTCGCCTCGGCCGGGGCCTCCTCGCCCTCGGCGGCCGGCGCGCCCTCGGGAGCCTCGGCGGTCTCCTCGCCGACCTCCGCCTCGGCCTCCTCGGCGGCCTCCTCGACCTCGGGGAGGGTGGCCTCGAGCTGCTCGGCGGTCGGGGCGGCGGTCACCGTGGCGACCGGCAGCTCCGGGTCGGCGGCCAGCTCGACACCGGCCGGCAGCGCGACGTCGGCGGCGGTGACCTGGACGCCCGGCTCGGCGCCCTCGATCGAGGCCTCCAGGTGGTCCGGCACCTTGGTGGCGTCGGCGGTCACCGAGAGGGTGTCGTGGTCGTGCACGATCAGGGTGTCCTTCGCGGCCTCACCGGTCAGCTCCACCGGGACCTCGACGGTGACCTTCTCACCACGGCGGACCAGCAGCAGGTCGACGTGCTCGAAGGTGTCCTTGATCGGGTCACGCTGGATCGCCTTCGGCAGCGCCAGCACCTGGGTGCCGTCGCTGACCTCGATCGCGAAGAGCTGGTTCGCTCCGCCCTTACGGATCGCGGCGGCGAACTCACGCGCCGGGAGCGCGATGTGCTTGGGCTTCTCGCCGTGGCCGTACAGCACGGCGGGCACCTTGCCGGCCCGGCGGGTACGACGGGCACCACCCTTGCCGAACTCGGTACGGGGCTCGGCGCTGATCTTTACCTCGGACACGGGGAAACTCCTGATGCTTCGCTGCTGGCGGCTTGTCGTCTGGCGGTGCTGGGCGAGGGGCTCGCTGGGGGCTCATGCGTCATGATCGACTGCCCGGAGCACCGCGTCGATGACGGCACCTCCGTGCGGCGCTTCTTCAGCGGCCCGCAGGGCACCCTCGCCGTGGCAACCGCACCAGTCTACCCGAGCCTTTTCCGCGCCTTCCGGCAGTCCCCACAACACCGCCACGGTCGACCCGCCGGCCACCAGTGGCCGTTCACGCCGGCCACCGGTGGCCGGTCAGATGGGCCGCCGGTGGCCGGCGCGGAGGCTCAGCTCAGGCCACCGAAGAGCGTGGTCACCGAACCGTCGTCGAAGACCTCCCGGATCGCCCGGGCCAGCAGCGGCGCGATCGACAGCACGGTGATCTTGTCGAGCTGCTTCTCCGGCGGCAGCGGCAGCGTGTTGGTCACGACGACCTCGCTGATCGGGCTGTTCTTCAGCCGCTCGGTCGCCGGGTCCGACAGCAACGCGTGGGTCGAGGCGACCACGACGTCCGCAGCGCCCGAGTCCTTCAGGATGTCGGCCGCCTTGGCGATCGTGCCACCGGTGTCGATCATGTCGTCGACGATCAGGCAGACCCGGCCCTCCACCTCACCGACCACCCGGTTCGCCACCACCTGGTTCGGCTTCAGCGGGTCCCGGGTCTTGTGGATGAAGGCCAGCGGGCAGCCGCCCAGCCGGTCCGTCCAACGCTCCGCCACCCGCACCCGGCCCGAGTCCGGCGCCACCACCGTCATCGGGCGGCCCGCGTACTTGTGCTCCACGTACTCGGCCAGCACGTCCATCGCGAACAGGTGGTCCACCGGACCGTCGAAGAAGCCCTGGATCTGGGCGGTGTGCAGGTCGACCGTGAGGATCCGGTTCGCACCCGCGGTCTTCAGCAGGTCGGCCACCAGCCGCGCCGAGATCGGCTCCCGGCCGCGGTGCTTCTTGTCCTGCCGGGAGTACGGGTAGTACGGCAGCACCACGGTGATCCGCTTGGCCGAGCCGCGCTTCAACGCGTCGACCATGATCAGGGTCTCCATGACCCAGGTGTTCACCCCGTGCGTCACGGACTGCACCACGAAGGCGTCCGAACCGCGCACCGAGTCCTTGAACCGTACGAAGAGCTCACCATTGGCGAACTCGTACGAGTCGGAGGGCGTCGGCGCGACGCCGAGCACCTCACCGATCTCCTTGGCCAGCTCCGGAAAGCCACGTCCGGAGAAGAGCATCAGGCTCTTGCGGTTTTCGGCGACGATGCTGCCCATGGGCCCGTCTGCTCCCGTGTGTCGGTGGTTCCCGGCGGCGGTCGGGCCGGGGACTATTCGGTTGCAGTATCCCCCGGGTTCACCGGGCCGCCCACGGACTCGGCACCCTCGTGGATTCAGTCACCTTCGCTTGCGGCTTCGGCCTCGCCCGACGCACCCTCTCGGGCCCGCTCGGCCGCCTCGGCGGAGACCGTGCCGGGCCGCTTACGGGCCACCCAGCCGTCGATGCTGCGCTGGGGCGCCCGGGTCACCCCGAGCGCTCCCGGCGGCACGTCCTGGCTGATCGCGCTGCCCGCCGCGACATACGCCCCGGCCCCCACCTCGACCGGCGCGATGAGGCTGGTGTCGCACCCGATGAAGGCGCCCTCGCCGACCGTGGTGTGGTGCTTGTTCACCCCGTCGTAGTTCACGAAGATCGTCGCCGCGCCGATGTTCGCCTTCGCCCCGATCGTCGCGTCCCCCACGTACGACAGGTGCGGCACCTTGGCGCCCGCCCCCACCTCGGAGTTCTTCACCTCGACGAACGTGCCCACCTTGGCCTTCTCGGCGAGCCGCGTGGCCGGCCGCAGGTAGGCGAACGGCCCCACGCTGGCCCGCGGACCGACCTCGGCCCCCACCGCGTGGCTGCGCAGCACGCTGGCACCGGCGCCGACCGTGGTGTCGATCAGGGTGGTGTCCGGGCCGACCACCGCGCCCGCGCCGACCACCGTCACGCCCTGGAGCTGGGTGTTCTGGTCGATCACCGCGTCCCGCTCGACGGTCACCGTCACGTCGATCCAGGTGGTGTGCGGGTCGAGGATGCTCACCCCGCTCCGCATCCAGCCCTCGTTGACCCGGTCCCGCAGCAGCCGGCGCAGCCCGGCCAGCTCGACCCGGTCGTTGCAGCCCAGCGTCTCCACGTGGTCGGCGGCGCAGTGCACCGCCACCGGCTCGCCGGCGTCCCGCAGCAGGCCGAAGACGTCGGTCAGGTACTCCTCGCCCTGGTCGTTGTCGGTGGAGAGCTTGCCCAGCGCGTCCCGCAGCCGCGCCACGTCGAACGCGTAGATGCCCGCGTTGATCTCCCGCAGGGCGCGCTGCTCCGGGGTCGCGTCGCGCTCCTCGACGATCTGCTCCAGCCGCCCCTCCGCGTCGCGGACGATCCGGCCGAGCCCGGCCGGGTCGGGCACCTGGGCGGCGAGCACGGTAGCCGCCGCGCCCGCGTCCTCGTGCGCGTCGACCAGGGCCCGCACGGTCTCCGGCCGCAGCAGCGGCACGTCTCCGTTGATCACCACCACCGTGCCGGTGACGTCCGACACCGCGTCGAGCGCGATCCGGACCGCGTGCCCGGTGCCGAGCTGCCGCTCCTGCAGCACGGGAGCGGCCTCCGGGGCAACCTCGGCCAGGTGCGCCCGGACCTGGTCGGCGCCGTGACCGACCACGACCACGGTGCGGTCCGCCGCCAGCGGCGCCGCCGCCGCCAGCACATGTCCGAGGAGGGTACGGCCGAGCAGCGGGTGCAGCACCTTGGGCAGGGCCGACTTCATCCGCTTGCCCTCACCGGCGGCGAGCACGACGACGGTGCGGAGGTGGGGCTGGGACACGACGTGGCTCCCGTCGGGACGGCGACAGTCTCGCGGCCATGCTAACCACGCGAGCACGGCCAAACAGCAGAAGCTCCCGGGAGAGGATTCGAACCCCTACAATCAGGACCAAAACCTGACGTCCTGCCATTAGACGACCCGGGACGGTCAAAACGGGCAAACAGGAACCCGCTTGGCGCTGTCTACACCTTACCGGTCGCGAGGTTGATCCTCATCGGCCATTCCCTTCATGATCCCCTCGATCTTCCAGTAGTTCGGCTCGACCTGACAACGTAGATAGTCAGGCAGCCGCGATAGCCCGTGCCGACAGCCGACGCGTCGGCGGTTTCGTGGATGCTCACCCGGAACCTCCCCGGTCGGCCGGTGGCACACCGAGCGCGTCGAGGAACCGCAGAAAGATTGCCACCAGCAGCGGATCACTGTTGACGAACCGGCACGATAGCCGTCCCACTGGGCATCCGCCCTCGCCCGCGAAGCTGCCCGGCGCCGCCGCCGGACCAACTCTGGGTCGAGCGGAAGATGCCGGGTCCAGAGGTATGCGGTCGACTTTGACACCCGCAGCCGCTCCGCGATTTCGCCCACCGGGCAGCCCTCCCGCCGGAGGGCGAGCGCCCGTTCATAGAGCTCCGGCTTTCGGCCGCGGTAGGGGCGACCGTGGGTGATCGGGACGTCATCGTCGGTCACGTCGGCAGGTCAGGGCAGGCGTACGGCAGGCGCGGCCATTCACGATTCGGACTGTCCGCTGCGATCCGGCCGGCTCCTGGTTACGGTGACGTAGGCGTAACCCATCTTCCCTGGGAGGTGCCATGTCGACCGCCCTGACCGGGCCGAACACCGGACCCAAGCCCAAGCCGCTGACCCAGGGCCACCAGTCCCGAGGCATCCTGATCGCCCTGTGGGCCTTCGTGGTCATCCCGTTCCTCGCTCTGGTCGCCGCCGTACCCGTGGCCTGGGGCGGGTGGCTGGGCTGGAGCGACATAGCCGTGGCCGCCTTCTGGTACATGCTGTCCGGCCTCGGCGTCACCGTCGGCTACCACCGGTACTTCACCCACGGTTCGTTCAAGGCGAAGCCGTGGCTGCGGGTGGCGCTCGCGGTGGCGGGGTCGTTCGCGGTCCAGGGCGAGATCATCCAGTGGGTGGCCGACCACCGCCGGCACCACGCCTACTCCGACCTGGAGGGCGACCCGCACTCGCCGTGGCGCTTCGGGCAGAGCGTCGCCGGGCTGACCCGCGGCCTGTTCCACGCGCACGTCGGCTGGCTGTTCAACCGGGAACTGTCCAACCGCGAGCGGTTCGCCCCGGATCTGCTCGCCGATCCGGCCACCCGCCGGGTCGACCGGCTCTTCCCGCTGCTGGTAGCGATCTCGTTGCTCGGCCCGGCGGCGATGGGCGGACTGCTCACCGCATCGTGGCAGGGCGCGCTGACCGGGTTCTTCTGGGGCGGGCTGGTCCGGGTCGCGCTGCTGCACCACGTCACGTGGGCGATCAACTCGGTCTGCCACGTCTACGGGGAGCGCCCGTTCGCGATGCGTCCGGGGGACCGCGCCG
This sequence comes from Micromonospora sp. NPDC007271, assembly GCF_040634005.1. Taxonomy (NCBI): domain Bacteria; kingdom Bacillati; phylum Actinomycetota; class Actinomycetes; order Micromonosporales; family Micromonosporaceae; genus Micromonospora; species Micromonospora sp. NPDC007271. Next base: position 45,531 of record NZ_JBEYER010000013.1, on the reverse strand, counting down.
CGAACTTCTGGCCGCTGGCGCTGCTGTCGTTCGGGGAGAGCTGGCACAACCTGCACCACGCCGAGCCGACCAGCGCGCGGCACGGGGTGCTGCGGGGCCAGCTCGACCCGTCGGCGCGGGTGATCTGGCTGCTGGAGAAGTCCGGGGCGGCCTGGGCGGTCCGGTGGCCGAAACCGGAGCGGCTCACCGCGAAGCTGGTGGGGCCGGGAGAGGACCGGCCGACCTAGTTACCAGCCGGGCCGGCGACGGCCGTCCAGCCTCGCGGCGAGCGGCCACCCGATGGCCCGGCGGCCTGGCAGGATGGCCGGATGACCGAGCTTCAGCGCCGGGCCGGCGCTCCGGCCGCAGCACGGATCGGCGAGGCGCCCCGATGAGCAGGGAGATCCCGCAGCAGGGCGGCACCGAGCGCCGGCGAGGTGACGAGATGACCGACCCGGGCAAAGCCGGCGGTGCGGCCCGGCGGCGAGCGGTCCCCGCGGCGAAGCCCGCTTCCCGGGTACGGATGTCCGCGGCCCAGCGCCGGGAGCAGCTGATCTCGATCGCCCGGCAGATCTTCGCCGAGCGTGGATTCGACGCCACCTCGATAGAGGAGGTGGCTGCCCGGGCCAAGGTCTCCAAGCCGGTCGTGTACGAGCACTTCGGCGGCAAGGAGGGGCTGTACGCGGTGGTGGTGGACCGGGAGGTCCGGTCGCTGCTGGAGCGGATAACCACCGCGCTGACCGCGGGCCATCCACGAGAGCTGCTGGAACAGGCGGCGTCGACGCTGCTGACGTACATCGAGGAGGAGACCAGCGGGTTCCGGGTGCTGGTCCGGGAGTCGCCGCTGATGTCGGCGACGGGCAACTTCAGCAGCGTGATGAACGACGTGGCGCATCAGGTGGAGCACATCCTGGGCGCGGAGTTCTCCAGCCGGGGGTACGACCCGAAGCTGGCCGAGCTGTACTCACAGGCGCTGGTGGGCATGGTGGCGTTGACCGGGCGCTGGTGGCTGGAGGTGCGCAAGCCGCGGAAGGAGACGGTCGCGGCGCACCTGGTGAACCTGGCCTGGAACGGGCTGTCGCACCTGGAGGCGAAGCCGGGCCTGAGCACGTCCCGCAAGCTGGGCTGAGCGGCCGACGGGTCCGGGGGCTTGGCGGCCGGCGGTCAACGATGCTGCTCGCCGACCGGGTGGTAGCGGCGATCCTCCGCAGCCTTGGCGTGTTCGGGGGGACCGACCTTGTCGTAGAGGCCGGTGCCGAGCAGGACCAGCCCGAACAGCAGCGACACGATGACGGTGGACATCGAGAAGTTGAGGAAGTTCGCGGTCTGGAGCAGGCCCATCATGAGCAGGGCGGTGAACAGGAAGACCGCCCCGGCGGTCAGGTTCATGTAGTGGCCGAGGTTGCCGCGGCGGGACGCCCCGATCAGCAGGAACGCGCCGAAGATGACCGAGACGATGGAGAAGGCCAGGTTGGTCCGGAGTCCGAGCGACCAGTCGCTGCCCCGGCCGAAGAGGCCCGTGTCCCAGGTGAGGACGACCCCGTAGACCCCGAACGCCAGGATGTAGACCCCGATGAGCCCGGCGAGGACCCGGTAGACCGGCCGGGCGGGATGGTTCACCGGGAGATGCATGGGGCCCTCCAGACAATTGGCGTTTCGTGGAGATTCTCGCCCATACCGCCCGGATGCGTCTCTGGAAACGCCGAAGGCCCGGCGGGAGCCGGGCCTTCGAGCAGGGCTGCGGTCAGAGCACGAGCCGGGCCTTCTGCCAGGCCTCCTGCTCCTCGTCGGTGCCGACCTTGCCGTACATGCCGGCCATCAGGAGCACCAGGGAGAGGGTCAGCAGCACGATCACGGTCATGATCGAGAAGTTGAAGATGTTGGCGTCGGTGTGCAGGAAGGCCAGCTCGGCCAGGCCGAGGACCATCAACGCGTAGGCGGTCCACTGGTTGATGGCGACGTCGAGGTTGCGGCCGATCGCGACGCCGGCCAGGATCACGGCCCCGAACACGATCGAGAGCAGCGAGAAGCCGAGGTTGGCGCCCTGGCCGAGGACCTTGAGGGAGTCGTCCTGGGCGAACGCCCCGTTGCCGGCGGTCGTGATGACGCCGATCACGCCGAAGACGACGAAGTACAGACCAACGAGCCCGCCGATCGCCCGGTAGACCGGCCGCGCGGGGTGGTTGACGGGGGTGTGGGCCATCTCTGCGTCTCCAAGACCGTTCGGATGAGGGGTCGCCAGCGATTGTCCCGTACGACCGGTTGTGACGCCGCACACCCCCCACCCCGGATCGGGGTCAGCCGGTCGGCAGTTCCTCGGCGAGGGTCAGCCAGGCCTCCTCGGTGCGTTCCCGCTCGGCCCGCAACTCCTTCAGCTGGGCGTCCAGCTCGGCGACCTTCGCATAGTCGGTGGCGTGGGCGGCGAGCCGGTCGAGCAGGTCCGCCTCCTTCTGCTCGAGCTTCGCGATCTGCCGTTCCAGCTTGCCGAGTTCCTTCTTCGCGGTGCGTACCTCGGCGGCGGACATGCCTTCGCGGGCCGGGGCGGTCGCGGCCGGGGTGAGATCGGCGGGCGCCGGGCCGCCGCTGGCGGCGGCCCGGGCGAGGTACTCGTCGACCCCGCCGGGCAGGTGCACCAGCCGCCCGTCGCCGAACATCCCGTACGCCACGTCGGTGACCCGCTCGATCAGGTACCGGTCGTGGCTGGCCACCACGATGGTGCCGGGCCAGGAGTCGAGCAGGTCCTCCAGCGCGGCGAGGGTGTCGGTGTCCAGGTCGTTGGTGGGCTCGTCGAAGAGGAGCACGTTGGGCTCGCCGGCGAGCAGGCGGAGCATCTGGAGCCGCCGGCGTTCGCCGCCGGAGAGATCGCTGACCGGGGTCCAGAGCCGCCGGTCGTCGAAGCCGAAGATCTCGGCGAGCTGGGCGGCGCTGATCTCCCGGTCGCCGAACTGCACGCGCCGGGCCACCTCCTCGACGGCCTCCAGCACGCGCAGGTGACCGGGGAGTTCGGCGAGTTCCTGGGAGAGGAACGCGGGCCGGACGGTCTGCCCGGTGGTGAAGCGCCCGCCGTCGGGGCGGGTCAACCCGGCGAGCATCCGCAGCAGGGTGGTCTTGCCGGCGCCGTTGCGGCCGAGGATGGCGACCCGGTCGCCGGGGCCGACCTGCCAGGTGATGTCGTGCAGGATCTCCTTCGGGCCGGCGTGCAGGGTGACCTGGTCCAGGTCGTACACCTGCTTGCCGAGCCGGGCGGTGGCGAGCCGCTGCAGCGACATGGTGTCGCGCGGCGGCGGTACGTCGGCGATGAGCGCGTTGGCCGCCTCGATGCGGAACTTCGGCTTGGAGATACGCGCGGGCGCACCGCGGCGCAGCCAGGCGATCTCCTTGCGGAGCAGGTTCTGCCGGCGGGCCTCGGTGGCGGCGGCGACCCGCTCCCGCTCGACCCGGGCGAGGGTCCAGGCGGCGAAGCCGCCCTCGTACGCCCGGACGGTCTGGTCGGCGACCTCCCAGGTGGTGGTGCAGACGGCGTCGAGGAACCACCGGTCGTGGGTGACCACGACGAGCGCGCCCTTGCGGGTGACCAGGTGCCGGGCCAGCCAGTCGACGCCGCCGACGTCGAGGTGGTTGGTGGGCTCGTCGAGGATGAGCAGGTCGGCGTCGCGGACCAGCAGCGCGGCGAGCGCGACGCGGCGACGCTCGCCGCCGGACATCGTGCCCACGGGCGCGTCGAGCCCGAGGTGGGGCATGCCGAGGCCGTCGAGGATGGCGCGGACGCCGGCGTCGCCGGCCCACTCGTGCTCGGCGCCCATGCTCTCGTCGAGCCAGGCGGTGCCGAGGACGACGTCGCGGACGGTCGCGTCGGGGGCGAGGTTCAGGGTCTGCGGCAGCCAGGACACGCGCAGGTCGCGGCGGTGGGTGACCCGGCCGTCGTCGGGTTCCTCGATGCGGGTGAGCAGCCGCAGCAGGGTGGACTTGCCGGCCCCGTTGAGGCCGACGACGCCGACCCGGTCGGCGTCGTCGAGGCCGAGCGAGACGTCGGTGAGCAGCGGCCCGGCGGCGCCGTACCCCTTGGACACCCGGTCCAGGTTGACGATGTTGGCCACTCCCCCACCTTTCATGATCAAGGCGTCCCGGTGCCGCAGTCGGCACCTGGGGACGCCCGCCTCTCAGGGTACGCGGCCTCCCGCCCGCACCCCTGTCCACGCCGCCCACGTCCGTCCGCCCGGCCGCGCGCCACGATGCCCGCCGCCACGGCTCGCCAGCCCACGACCGGCGGCGCCAGTGATCAACTCCGGTTGCGGCACAGTGTGGTCTCGTCGTCGGATCTGACCACACCTCGCCGCACACCGTGTCGATCATGCAGTCCGGGCCGACCCGGGGCTTCGTCCCGGACGCGGACCGGACCGGTCGGGGCGTCGAGGCGGAGTCAGACGACGCGGGCGCCGGCGACCGGGCCATGGGCGACGCGGGCCTGTCGGCACACCCCGGCGGCCTCCATCTCGGCGGCGATCCGCCCGGCGTGGGTCTCGTCGGCGGCGAGGAAGACGCAGGTCGGCCCGGAGCCGGAGACGATCCCGGCGAGCGCGCCGGCCGCCTCCCCGGCCTTCAGGGTGTCGGTCAGCGACGGCCGCATGGACAGCGCGGCGTCCTGGAGATCGTTGCCGAGGGCGGCGGCGAGCACCCGCGGGTCGCGCTGGCGCAGCGCGGCGAGCAGCGCGTCGGTGCTGCCGAGCGGCGTGCCCGCGGTACCGGCGTCGCGAAGCCGGTCCAGCTCACGGTAGGCGGCAGGGGTGGAGAGGCCGCCCTCGGCGATCGCCACCACCCAGTGCCAGGAGGTGGGGCGGGCGAGCACCGGGCTGACCGCCTCGCCCCGGCCGGTGCCCAACGCGGTGCCGCCGTGGATCAGGAACGGCACGTCGGAGCCGAGGTCGGCGGCGATACCGGCCAGCTCGTCCCGGGACAGGCCGGTGCCCCAGAGCGCGTCGCAGGCGACCAGGGTGGCCGCCGCGTCGGCGCTGCCGCCGGCCAGGCCGCCGGCGAGCGGGATCTGCTTGCGCAGGTGCAGCCGGGCGTACGGCAGGACGCCCGCGTACCCGGCGAGGGCGTGGGCGGCCCGGATGACCAGGTTGGAGTCGTCGAGGGCCAGCTCGCCGGTGCCCTCGCCCTCCATGGTGAGGGTGAGGGTGTCGCCGGGGCGGGCGGTCAGCTCGTCGTAGATGGAGATCGCGTGGTAGACGGTGTTCAGCTCGTGGTAGCCGTCCCGGCGCAGCGGCCCCACCCCGAGGTGCAGGTTGACCTTGGCGGGCACCCGGACCTTCACCGGCCCGCCGGCCCCGCGCCGCTGCTCCTCCTCGTCGTCCGGTCGCCAGGCCTCGGTCACGGGACGATGTCCCGCGGGCGCAGGCGGATGTCGAACGGCTTCTCCACGATCAGCTCCTCGGCGCGGTCGGGCAACGGCGCCCAGCCTACTGGGCCGCGGTGGGCGCGGTCGGGGCCGACGCGGCGATGGCGGCGAACTGCTCCACGGTCAGCGACTCGCCGCGGGCACCCGGGTCGACACCGGCGGCGGTGAGCGCCGCGGCGGCCCGGTCGGCGCCGCCGGCCCAGCCGGCCAGGGCCGCCCGCAGGGTCTTGCGGCGCTGCGCGAACGCCGCGTCGATCACCGCGAAGACGGCCACGCGCGGGACGTCGGCGCGGGGCGGCTCGCGCCGGCTGAACGCGACCAGTCCGGAGTCGACGTTCGGCACCGGCCAGAACACGTTGGGCGGGACCTTGCCGGCGGCCCGGGCCCGGGCGTACCAGGCGAGCTTGACCGAGGGGACGCCGTACACCTTCGAGCCGGGCCCGGCGACGAGCCGGTCGGCGACCTCCTTCTGCACCATCACCAGGCCGTGCCGCAGGGTGGGCAGCTCGGCGAGGAGGTGCAGCACCACCGGTACGGCGACGTTGTACGGCAGGTTCGCCACCAGCGCGGTGGGGGCGGGTTCGCCCAGGTCGGCGGCGGTGACCCGGAGCGCGTCGGCGGGGTGCACGGTGAGCCGGGCGGCGTCCGGGCCGGCGAACCGGGCGGCGGTCTCCGGCAGCGCGGCGGCCAGCGCCGGGTCGAGCTCCACGGCGTGCACGTGCGCGGCGACCGGGAGCAGGGCGAGGGTGAGCGAGCCGAGCCCCGGGCCGACCTCCAGGGCCACGTCGTCGGGGGCGAGCCCGGCGGCGGTGACGATCCGGCGGACGGTGTTCGGGTCGTGCACGAAGTTCTGGCCGAGCTTCTTGGTCGGCGTCACGCCGAGGCGCGCGGCGAGTTCCCGGATCTCCGCCGGGCCGAGGAGTCCGGTCACGCCCCGTAGCGTATTCGCCCCGCCCGGCCGGGAAGGAGGGGCCCCTTGTCAACGCCGGGCGTTAACCAGGGGCCCCTCCTTTCACCACGGGCCGAAGGCGCGGTCGCCGGTGGCGGAGATGGCGGCGCAGAGCTCGTCGAGATCGGTGCCGGTGGTGGCGGCCAGCGACCGGACGGTCAGCGGGATCAGGTACGACGCGTTGGGCCGGCCCCGGTGCGGCATCGGGGTCAGGTAGGGGGCGTCGGTCTCCACCAGCAGCTGGTCGACCGGCGTGACGGTGGCCGCCTCGCGGAGCGCCGCGGCACTGCCGAAGGTGACCGTGCCGGCGAAGCTGAGCAGGTAGCCCCGGCGGACACACTCGCGGGCGAAGTCGGCGTCGCCCGAGAAGCAGTGCATGACGACCGTGTCGGGTGCGCCCTCGTCGTCGAGGATGCGCAGCACCTCGGCGTGGGCGTCCCGGTCGTGGATGACCAGCGCCTTGCCGTACCGCTTGGCGATGGCGATGTGCGCCCGGAAGCTCTCCTCCTGCACGGCCCGGCCGTCCTCCCCGGTACGGAAGAAGTCCATCCCGGTCTCGCCGACGCCGCGCACCCGGTCGCGCGCGGCGAGGGACTCGATCGCGCGCAGCGCCTCGTCCAGGTCGGCCAGCCGGGGTGCCTCGTTCGGGTGCAGCGCGACGGTGGCCAGCACCCCGCCGTAGCGTTCGGCCACGTCGGCGCCCCACCGGGACGACTCGACGTCGACACCGACCTGCACCAGCCGGTCCACGCCGACGCCGGCGGCCACCGCGATCGCCGCGCCGACCGGGTCGTCGGCGGGCCCGCCGCCCGAGCCGCCGTTCGCTCGCGACTGCGGGGCTCGCGACCCCGGCTCGTTCCTCGCGCTTCGCGGGGGCCCGCCGTATTCGCTGACGGTGATGTCCAGGTGGGTGTGGCTGTCCAGCACGGGGACGGGCAGCGCCTCGGGGACGGGCGGGAACTCCCCGGCCCGGCGGGCGGCCCGCTGCTTGCGGGTTTCGGTCTGCTCGGTCATCGCGGCCAGCATCACACACCGCCGCCGGCCGCTGTTCCCGGACCGCCACCGCCCGTTCACGCCTCCAACATCTGCCACGCTTAGCGTCCGGGTCGTGACCGTCACTCCTCAGGCCAGCGGGACCGAGCTGCACGTGACGTACGACGGTCGCGTCCACCCGGCGGAGGAGATCGCCCGGGGCGCGGCGTACGAGTTGTTCAGCGCCGACGAGGTGCCCGGCTTCGAGTGGGCGCCCCGGCCTGGGGTGGCGTATCCGTGGCGGAAGTTCGTGCACGTCACCGAGGTGAGCGCGGTGCACGGCGGGACACCGCCGGCCGAGGACGCGGACGCGCCGCTGCTGATGCCGGTGCACCGCGGGCGCGGCTGGCCGTACCTGCACCAGCTCAGTCAGCAGCCGGATGCGGCCGGGGATCCGACGCTCGCCGCGGTGCGCGGCTCGGCGGGGATCCGGCCGGGCACCCGGATGGTGAAGGTGCTCTCCGCCCGCCAGCTCGCCGGCTACGTGCGGGGTTGGCTGCCGCACGGCTTCTGCTACCGGGAGCACGACGTGGCGCACCTGCGTACGCCGGCCGGGCTGGCGGTGCTGCGCGGCGACGGCGAGGGCGGCGACGTGGCGTACGCGCTGCGCTGGCGGGCCACCGACCCGAGCGACTACGACGTGCCGGTCGGCCCGGCGCACCAGGGGCTCCTCGCGCTGCCGCCCCGGGACCGGCTCGGGCCACCGGTGCTGGGTACCGGCTTCGTGCCGAGCAACGCCCAGCTCATCCCGGAGTTCATCACCCGGGACTTCGCCGACCTGCCGATGCCGGCCAACGCCGCACTGCTCGCCTACCCGGCGGAGGGGGTGGAGGTGGTGCTCTACACCTACCAGGCGGAGCAGCGGGGCTGGCTGCGGATGGTCGGCCCGCAGTGGCGGCACCTGCTGTCCGCGGTGCCCGGTCTCTCCCCCGACCAGGAGTACGTGCCGACCGGCGACGCGCCCCGCTCGACCCGGCTCGTCGGCGCGTACGGCGGCGGCGAGTACGAGGCGGTGGCCGACCTGCCCGGCGGGTTCCGGGTGCTGGCGATGACCCGGGCGGCCCGGTACCCGGTGGAGTCGGCGGCCCGGCGGCTGCGCTACGCCAGTTGGCGTGGGGTGCCCTGCCTGGTGCTGCGGGAGGAGTCGGGCTGGCTGCGGCTGCGGTTGTGCCGTCCGGACCCGGACGCGGTGGTGACGACCGGGGCGCAGTGCCACGAGCGGGGCGTCTACGAGACCTGGGCACCGGCCACCGAGGTGACCGACGACCAGGTGGTGGACCTGCGCTACCCGGGGGCATAACCGGCAGCGGCGGGGGAATCCGCCGGGTCCGACAAGGCACCCCAGCTCAGGAGACCCGACATGCCCTTCGTCACCGTCGGCACGGAGAACTCCGCGCCCATCGACCTGTACTACGAGGACCACGGCTCCGGGCAGCCGGTGGTGCTGATCCACGGTTTCCCGTTCAACGGGGCGAGCTGGGAGAAGGTGACCGGCCCGCTGCTGAAGGCCGGATACCGGACGATCACGTACGACCGGCGCGGCTTCGGTGCCTCCGCCCAACCGGCCATGGGGTACGACTACAACACCTTCGCGGCCGACCTGGACGTGCTGATGACCGAGCTGGACCTGCGCAACGCCATCCTGATCGGCCACTCGATGGGCACCGGCGAGGTGACCCGCTACCTGGGCTCGTACGGGTCGAACCGGGTGGACCGGGCGGTGCTGCTCGCCCCGCTGGCGCCGTTCCTGCTCAAGACGCCGGACGACCCGGAGGGCGTCGACAAGGGCCTCTTCGACGGCTTCCAGCAGGCGATCCTGGACGACCGTTTCGCCTTCCTGACCCAGTTCTGCCAGAACTTCTTCAACTATGACGAGAACAAGGGCCGGCGGGTCAGCGAGGAGGCGTTCCGGGCGCACTGGGAGATCGGCACCCGGGCGTCGGCCAAGGGCACCCACGACTCCGTGGACGCCTGGCAGACGGACTTCCGCAACGACCTGCCCCGGATCGACGTACCGGTGCTGATCATCCAGGGCGACAAGGACGCCGTACTGCCCTACCCGGCGACCGGGCAGCGGTTGGCGCCGATGCTGCCCAACGCGAAGCTGATCACCCTGAAGGGCGCCCCGCACGGCATCCCGTGGACCCACGCCGACGAGATCAACCAGGCGATCATGGAGTTCATCGGCGCGTCGCGGATGGCGCGCGCCTGAGTGCGCCGGCGGCGCGGCCCGGCAGATCCGGCCCGCGCCGCCGCGCGTACGGTCAGCCGGCCAGCCGGGCCAGCTCCTCGTCGACGATGGTGGGGTCGAGCTTGCGGAACACCGGCTTCGGTGCCGCGAGCGGCCGGCCCACCTCGAGGGGTACGGACTCCCAGCGCGCGCCGACCGTGTAGTCGCCGGTCAGCACCGGGTACGCCGGCCCGCCGTCGAGGTCCTCGACCTCCTCGATCCGCGGCATCGGCGCGTGCACGCCGGTGCCGCCGAGCAGCTCGTGGATCTTCTGGGCGGAGTGCGGCAGGAACGGGGTGAGCAGCGTGTTGGCGTCGCTGACCACCTGCAGGGCGACGTGCAGGATGGTGCCCATCCGCGGCTTGTCGTCCTCGCCCTTGAGCTTCCACGGCGCCTGCTCGGAGAGGTACTTGTTGGCCTCGGCGACGACCCGCATCGCCTCGCCGATGGCCTGCTTCTGCCGGTGCCTGGCGATCAGGTCGCCCACGGTGTCGAAACCGGCCCGGGCGGTGGCGAGCAGCGCCTGGTCGGCCTCGGTGAGCCCGGCCGGGTCGATCGGCGGGATCGCCCCGAAGTTCTTCGCCGCCATCGAGATGGACCGGTTGACCAGGTTGCCCCAGCCGGCGACCAGCTCGTCGTTGTTGCGGCGGAGGAACTCGGCCCAGGTGAAGTCGGTGTCGTTGCTCTCCGGACCGGCGACCGCGATGAAGTAGCGCAGCGCGTCGGCGTCGTACCGCTCCAGGAAGTCGCGGACGTAGATGACCACCTTGCGGGAGGAGGAGAACTTCCGCCCCTCCATGGTCAGGTATTCGCTGGAGACGACCTCGGTGGGCAGGTTGAGCCGGCCCAGTTCGCCCGGCTCGCCGTCGCGGGCGCCCTCGCCGGAATAGCCGTCGAGCAGCGCCGGCCAGATCACCGAGTGGAAGACGATGTTGTCCTTGCCCATGAAGTAGTAGCCACGGGCGTCACCGCCAGCTCCGCTGGCAGGGACGGCGGAGCCCTCGGCGTCCTTTGGATTCCAATACTTGCGCCAGGCCTCGGGGTCACCGGTACGGCGGGCCCACTCGATGGAGGCGGACAGGTAGCCGATGACCGCGTCGAACCAGACGTAGATCCGCTTGTCGGGCCGGTCGCGCCAACCGTCCAGCGGGATCGGCACGCCCCACTCCAGGTCCCGGGTGATGGCTCGGGGCTGGAGGTCGTCCAGCAGGTTCTTGGAGAACCGCAGCACGTTGGGCCGCCAGCCCTCCCGGCTGTCCAGCCACTGGCGCAGGGCGTCGGCCAGGGCGGGCAGGTCCAGGAAGAAGTGCTCGGTCTCGACGAACTCCGGCGTCTCCCCGTTGATCTTGGAGCGCGGGTCGATCAGGTCGATCGGGTCGAGCTGGTTGCCGCAGTTGTCGCACTGGTCGCCGCGGGCGCTGTCGTAGCCGCAGATCGGGCAGGTGCCCTCGATGTAGCGGTCGGGCAGGGTGCGGCCGGTGGACGGGGAGATCGCCCCGGTGGTGACCTTCGGGACGATGTAGCCGTTGCGGTGCAGCCCGAGGAACAGCTCCTGCACCACCGCGTAGTGGTTGCGGGTGGTGGTGCGGGTGAACAGGTCGTAGGAGAGCCCCAGCGCCCGCAGGTCCTCGGCGATCACCCGGTTGTACCGGTCGGCCAGCTCGCGCGGGGTGACTCCCTCTGCGTCCGCCTGCACCTGGATCGGGGTGCCGTGTTCGTCGGTGCCGGAGACCATGAGCACGTCGTGACCGGCCATCCGCATGTACCGGGCGAAGACGTCAGAGGGAACGCCGAATCCGGATACGTGGCCGATGTGGCGCGGGCCGTTGGCGTAGGGCCAGGCGACCGCGGCGAGAACGTGACTCATGAGCAGCAAGCGTAGTGATTGCTTCGGGTCGACCGCGAACCAATAGGGCCCGTCCCGCCACCCGATCCGGACAGCTCGTCCAATTTGTCGCCGACACGCGGCCTGAGCTGCCCGACCGACCTCGCGTACCGGTGTCAAATGAACGGCGTGACCAGCGGACCAGCGGCGCCGGAGCAGGGCGGGCCAGCCGCCGGCCCGGGTGCGGACGCGGCCGGGGCCCGGATCGGGGCGGCGGCGCGTGGCGGGTCGGTCGCGCCGCAGCCGCGGCTGGACCCGGCAGTCCCGCCGGTGGAGGTGGAACCGACCACCGGGGCGCCGGTGGACGCGGTGCCCCGCCGGGTGCCGGTCCGCCAGCCGAGCTGGCGGCGACCCGTCCCGGACGAGGTCTCCTGGGCGCCCATCGAGGAGGTGCACTGGGACGGCACACCGGTACGCCCGGAGCTGTCCCGGCGGAGGGGCGGGTCGCCGGCCGGCCGGCCCGCCCTCCGATCCCGGAGCCGCCCGTCCCACCCGCCGCGTCCGCTGCGGGCGCTGGCGGGGCTGGTGGCGTTGAGCCTGCTCTCGGCGTTCTTCGCCTGGGTGAGCGCGGAGCCGTTCTGGTTGGCCGCCGGGCACGCCACGAACGGGACCGTGGTGATCACCGACTGCGCCGGCGGCGGCCTGACCCAGCGCTGCCGGGGGATCTTCCGGGCCGACGGTGACCGGTTCGTCGCCCACGGGATACGGGTCAGCGGTGTGCCGGCCGAAGGTCACGCCCCCGGCAGCGCCCTGCCCGCCCGGATGACCGGGCCGGACGGGGGCACCGCCTACGCGGATGCCGGCGTCGGCCGGCACCTGCGCTGGCTGCTCGGGCTGCTGCTGGTGCTGGGCTGCGGCGCCGGCATCGCCCGGTGGACCGGGGCCGGCCGGCTGCCGGACCGGCGGCACCGCCGCTGGGCGGTGGGGGCGGCGCTGGCGGGACCGGCGCTGATCACCGCCGGCTTCCTCGCCGCCGCCTGGTGAGCCGGCCGGCGAGGTCAGAAGGATCCCCTCCTGTTCGGCAGGCGGGGTGCCCTCCTTTCAGCGGTGCACGACGGTGTAGACCTCACGGCGGCGCAGGTGGTACGCGGCGGCGACCTCGGTGATCGCGTCGCGCCGGGACAGCCCGGCCGCCTCCCGTTCGGCCACCGCGGCGCGCAGCGTGTCGTCGTCGGGCCGGACCGCCGCGACTGGCGGCGCACCCGCCACGACCAGGGTGATCTCGCCGCGCGGCTCGCCCGCCGCGGCCCACTCGGCCAACTCGCCCAGCGGCCGGCGGACCACCTCCTCGTACGTCTTGGTCAGCTCCCGGCAGAGCGCGGCGGGCCGGTCGGGGCCGAAGGCGGTGGCCAGGTCGGCCAGTGCGCCGGCGATCCGGTGCGGCGCCTCGAAGAGGACCAGGGTGCGTTCCTCGGCGGCGAGGGCGCGCAGCCGGGACCGGCGGGCGGCGGGCGTGCGGGGTAGGAAGCCCTCGAAGCAGAACCGGTCGCAGGGCAGCCCGGAGAGCGCCAGCGCGGTGGTCACCGCACTCGGCCCGGGTGCCGCGGTGACCGGGCAGCCGGCGTCGATGGCGGCCCGGACCAGCCGGTAGCCGGGGTCGGAGACGCTGGGCATGCCACCGTCGGTGACCAGGGCGATCGTGTAGCCGGCGGCGAGCACCTCGACCAGTTCGGGGGTACGGCGCTCCTCGTTGCCCTCGAAGTACGAGACGATCCGGCCCGGCACGGTCACGTCGAGGTCGCGAGCCAGCCGGCTGAGCCGCCGGGTGTCCTCGGCGGCGATCACGTCGGCGGTGGCGAGCACCTCGCGGAACCGGGCCGACGCGTCGGCCGGGTTGCCCAACGGCGCGCCGAGCAGCACCAGCCGGCCAACCTCGGACATTTCACCCACGGCGTGCGCTCCTTCATCGACGGCCGTACCAATCTCGGGGACGACGGGCGCCACCGGGCACCTTCGCAGCCTACGATCGCCGGGTGACGAGTGCGTCGACAGCACAGAGCGCGAGCGGGTCCGCCACCGAGCGGACGGACGACGAACCGGGCACCGCGACGGGTGGGGCCGGGATCCCGGCCGTCGTCCGGCGGCGGCTCGCCACCGTCGACGCCCGCCTCGACGGGCGCGCCTGGCTGGCCACCTCGGTCGTCGTGGCGATCGCGGCGATCCTGCGGTTCGTCGGGCTCAGCGGCCCGAAGGGCAAGATCTTCGACGAGATCTACTACGCGCGGGACGCGTACGGGCTGATCGACCGGGGCGTCGAGTGGAACTACAAGGACAACGGCCCGTCGTACGTGGTGCACCCGCCGCTCGGCAAGTGGCTGATCGGGCTCGGCGAGTGGGCCTTCGGGTACCAGGACGCGGAGACGAACATCTCCGTACCGGGGCACCTGATCACCACCGCCCCGGAGCTCGGCTGGCGAATCGCGGCGGCCGTGGCCGGCACCCTGTCGGTGCTGCTGCTGGTGCGGATCGGCCGGCGGATGTTCCGCTCCACCACCCTGGGCTGCGCGGCCGGGCTGCTGCTCGCCCTGGACGGCTTCCACCTGGTGCTCTCCCGCACCGCGCTGCTCGACATCTTCCTGCTGCTGTTCGTGCTGGCCGCGTTCGGCGCACTCGTGCTGGACCGGGACGCCCGGCGGCGGCGCTGGACCCGGGCGCTGGAGGCGGGGCTCGACCCGTCGCGGCCGGGGCGGGCCGGCCGCCCGCCATCGACCTGGCGGGACTGGCCGTGGTGGCGGCTGCTCGCCGGGGTGCTGCTCGGCTGCGCCTGCGCGGTGAAGTGGAGCGGCCTGTACTTCGTGCCGGCCTTCGCGTTGCTGGTGATCCTCTGGGAGGTCGGCGTCCGCCGGTCGGCCGGCGTCCGCCACCCGTGGCGGGACGCCGTGCTGGACGAGCTGCCCTGGCTGCTCGCGGCCGGGGTGCTGCTGGTCGGCACGTATGTCGCCACCTGGTCGGGCTGGCTGCTCAGCGACGACGGCTACTTCCGCCTGGCCAGCCAGTACCCGAACCACGGGCTGAGCGACGCCCCGGTCATCGGCCCGCTGATCAACCTGTTCCAGTACCACAGGGCCGCGTACGGCTTCCACACCCATCTCGAGGACCCGCACAAGTACCAGTCCTGGCCGTGGCAGTGGCTGCTGCTCGGCCGGCCGGTCGCCTTCTACTGGTCGGGTGAGGGCAGCTGCGGCGCGCCGAGCTGCGCGTCCGAGATCCTGCTGCTCGGCACCCCGCTGCTCTGGTGGTCGTTCCTGCCGGCGCTGGCGGCCCTGGCCTGGCTCGGGTTGGCCCGGCGGGACTGGCGGGCCGGGGCGATCCTGGTCAGCGTGGCCGCCGGCCTGCTGCCCTGGTTCTGGTTCGCCCTGGACGGCCGGACGATGTTCTCCTTCTACACCGCCCCGGCGGTGCCGTTCCTGGTGCTGGCGGTGGTCTACGTGCTCGGCGCGATCGCGTCACCGGCGCCGGCCTCCGCCACGGCACCACCACCGAGCGAGCAGCACGTCTCCGACCGCCGGCTGGTGGGCGGGGTCGTCGCGGGCGCGTACGTGCTGTTGGTGGCCCTCTGCTTCGGCTACTTCTATCCGATCTTCGTGGGCCGGCTGATGACGTACGCGGAGTGGTCCGCCCGGATGTGGCTGGACGGTCGCTGGATCTGACCCCGGAGCGGCCCGGCCGGAGCGCGGTCGGGCCCGGGCGCACGGAAAGACGCGCCCCGATCGCCTGCCACGGGGGAAGCGGGCGATTGGGGCGCGCACGTGAAGCTTAACCATCCGACATCACCTGCACAACTGGTCGTCCCCGGTCAGCTTCCCGATCGGCACGCGCCGCCAGGATGCTTGCACCCGGACCGCTGACGGACGGTCATGATCCGAATACCTTACGAGAGCCTTACGGCCCCGCCCGGCAGGGAGCCTGCAGCACACAAAGCGGGAAACATGAGGATCGCCGGATTTACGGGTTTTTGGGCTCCAAATCCGGATATCCGAATGACGAACATTCGCCGACCGGACGGGCGGGCTGGAGCAGGGACCCCAACGCCCGCCGCCGGCCCGACTGCCGCCGCCCCACCCGGGTGATCATCCGAAGTGGATCTCACTACACTTCGGCCGGTGATCAACAAGAGAAGATCGTTGGCTGTCCTCATCGGACTGCTGACGACCACCGCGCTGATCGGTCCGACGCCCGCCAGGGCCGACGACGACCCCGCCGAAACCCCCGCCGAACCGCCCAAGGTCGAGCTGGTCCTCGACGTCAGCGGCTCGATGCGCGCCCGCGACATCGACGGGCGTAGCCGGATCTCCGTCGCCCAGCAGGCGTTCAACGAGGTCGTTGACGCGCTGCCCGACGAGACCCAGCTCGGCATCCGGGTGCTCGGTGCCACCTACAAGGGCAGGGACAAGAAGCAGGGCTGCCTGGACACCCAGCAGATCGTGCCGGTCGGCCCGGTGGACCGTGCGCAGGCCAAGGCGGCCGTGGCCACGCTCCGGCCGACCGGCTTCACCCCGGTCGGGCTGGCGCTCCGCTCCGCCGCACAGGACCTCGGCACCGGCAGCACCGCCCGCCGGATCGTGCTGATCACCGACGGCGAGGACACCTGCGCCCCGCCCGACCCCTGTGAGGTGGCCCGCGAACTCGCCGCCCAGGGCACCAAACTGGTCGTCGACACGCTGGGCCTCGCCCCCGACGACAAGGTACGGCGACAGCTGCTCTGCATCGCCGCGGCGACCGGCGGCACGTACACGGCGGCGCAGAGCGCCGACGAGCTGACCGGCCGGATCAAGCAGCTCGTGGACCGGGCCCGGGACACCTACACCGCCGCCCCGACGGTGGTCGGCGGGTCGGCGGAATGCGACCGGGCACCGCTGCTCGGCCCCGGCGTCTACACCGACCGGGAGGCGTTCTCCGAGCACCGCTGGTACCGGGTGCCGGTACGTCCCGGCCAGGAGCTGCGCGCCTCGGTCAGCGTGGCGCTGGACCGACCCGTCAACCCCGACTACGGGGTACTGCTGCGGGCCACCGCGCCGGACGGGCGGGAACTGGTCCGGGGCGTCGACGCCGGCAGCGGGCGCACCGACGTCGTCTCCGCCGGCCTGCGCTGGTCCGCGGCCGAGGAGGACGGCCCCAGCCCGTCCCCGACCGGCACCCTGACCGTGACCGCGCAGACGGTGTGCCTGGTGGTCAGCAACTCGTTCGCCCCCCGCCCCGGCACCGAGGCCACCCCGGGCATGCCGATCGAGCTGACCGTCGACGTGGTCGCCGCCTCCCCGGCCCCGGACGGACCGGACCTCGGCCGCGGCTGGGCCCTGCTGCTCCTGCTCACCCTGGCCGGGCTGGTCACCGGGCTGCTCGCCGGGCTGCTCACCCGTTGGTGGGTCGCCACCTGGAGGGAGAACTGAGGATGCGTACGCTGATCCGGTCCGCGGCGGCGCTGGCCGCCGCCGGGCTGACCCTCGCCCCGGCCACCGCCCCGGCCGTCGCCTCGGCCGCTCCGACGCCGTCGCCGGGCGCCGCCACGGTGACCAAGGCCGGCACCTCGTTCCTGACCGCCACCGCCATCACCGCCGGGCAGCCCGTCCAGGTGGGCGCGTCGACCGGCGACTACCTCTACTGGTCGTTCCGGGCGGAGGCCGGGCAGACCCACGAGATCACCGCGACGGTCTCCTTCCCGAAGGGCCGCAGCGGCAGGTCGACGTGGGCGGTCGACGTCTTCGACGGGCTGCGCCGCCGGCAGGCCTGCACGGCCGGGGCGCAGACCCCGACCGCCGACGCGGCGGCGGCCAGCGTCGCCCTGGGCTGCACGCTGCGCCGGGTCCGGCCCTGGGCCGAGCCCTGGTCCGGTGACCCGCTGCCCGGCACCTACTACGTCCGGCTGGCCGTGACCGACCTGCCCGAGCCGGACCTCGGCCTGCCGATCGACGTGGACCTGCTGGTCGGCGTGGACGGCGAGGGCGGCACGTCCGGTGAGGACGGGAAACTGGAGGCCCCGCTGGTGCCGAACACCCGGCCCGGGACGGTGCTCAGCGCCGAGCCGGGGCCCGAACCGGTCGCCGAGGAGGAGACCAGCCTCACCGGCTGGCTCCCGGAACCCGGCTCGCGTTGGGTCTGGACCACCGCCGGTGGCGTGCTCGCCGCCGTGGCGGGCGTGGTCGGCTTCGCCCTCACCCGGCGGCCCCGCCGCCCCTGAGCCCGGCTCCGGTGGCCGCCGCAGGTGCGCGGCGGCCACCGGGGCAGCCGTCAGCCGTTGGGCCGGCCGCGCGGTACCCAGCCGATGAACCGGTCCTGCAGGGACGACACCGGCGCGTGGCACAGGTCCTGCGTGGCGGCGGCCAGGCAGGAGCCCAGATAGACGCTCAGCGCGGCCCGGTCCACCTGGTACTCGTTCAACAGACGGCCACGCTTCGTGACGCAGGGCCACTCGTCGCCGCAGGAGCCGCAGGTCCAGTCGGGGGTCGTCGGCGCATGCTCGTCCGGTACCGGCCCCGACGCCTTCGCACCAGGCGTCATCGGCACTTCCTCTCGCAGGTGGACGGGTCTGCTGGCCATCCCCTCTGGGCCTTGCCAGCCCCCGTGACGTCCCTACAGCGTCACCAAGCGCAGTGGCGTTACAGCGTCACGCTACCTTCACCGTCGGCCGCCGTGAACCTGCCCGTCCCGGCGGAGATTTCCGCTCGGAGCGACGCCGTCCTCGTCCAGGACGCCAACGGCATCCTGGAATGCAGCACAGGCTGGAGACGCCGGCTCCTGGAAACCCTGAGCCGAGACGGGGGCCGGTCCCAGCCGCGGCCGGCCCCGCCCCCGTTACGCCGGCACCCCGGCCAGGTCCTCGACACACGCCAGGGCGCGCGCCGTGGCTGGCAGCAGCGGCGGGCGGACCGCCGGCGTCGGGATGCGTCCCTGGGCGTGCAGCACCGCCTTGATCACGGAGGCGTGGGCGGCCAGGGTGGCGGCGGCTGACCGGGAAGGCGGCCAGACCGGGACAGACCCTGAGTTCAGCCGTCGCCGGTGAGCTCGGCCAGGTCCACGGCGGCGAGCAGCTGGGTGAGCGCGGGTTCGGCGGCGAGGTCGAGGGGTAGCAGCTCACCGGTACGCGGTCGTGGGTTGAGCAGCAGTTCCCGGCTGGTGTCGCGCACGATCGCGGCGGCGTCGGCAACCTGCCACCGCACCCCGCGCAGCGCGGATCGGTCGAACGTCGCCGCCAACAGGCAGGAGACTCGCGGCCGGCCGTACGCGTCCACGCCGTCGGGCCGCAGCACGGCCACCCGGACGGCGGCGATGCCGGGCGCGACGGCCAGCGCCTCCCGTACGGTGACCAGCACCTGGCCGCAGACGAACAGCTTGTAGTAGGCGGCGCGGTCGCGCTGGGGCAGCTTGCGCAACGACAGGTTTCCGGCCTGGGTGGTGGTGGCCATGCGGTCGGGCACCACCTGATCGACCCCGGGCACGAGCACCGCCAGGGAGACCTCGTCGCCGCTGACGCCGACGGCCGCGCTGGGCGCCTCGTTGTCCTCGAACGCCTCCTCCAGGGTCTCCAGCACCACCTCGGGCACGTTGGTGCACAGCTGCTGCCAGCGCTGGTCGAGGTACTGCTGCCAGGCGGCCTGCTGGGCCAGCCGATCGGCCCACTGCCGTTGCACCTCGGCCTCGGTCCACTGCGCCGCCTGCTGTCTGGCCTGCGCCCGCCGGCTGCGCTCGAAGAGCCCGACGCCGGCCAGGGCATGGTTCTGGTAGTGCTTGCGGATGCTCTCCCGGTCGGGAGGTGCGGGTTCCGGTGCGACCGGCCGGGAAGCGGGCGGGAAGTCCACCCGGTGCAGTTCGAGGATGCGCTGGAAGACCTGAGCGAGGCGGTGCGCCTCTTCCGCCCGCTGCTCCCGTACCGCCTGGCGCTGCTGGGCGGCGAGTTGCCGCTGGTAGCTCGCTGCGGAGGTGGTCCGGCCGCCGCCGGGTCGGCCGCGACCTCCGCCACCGAGCGAGGTGTAGAACCCGACCGGCCCGACGCCGGTGGAGAAGCCGGTACGGCCGCCGCCGACGTGGATCCGCGCTGCGCGCGGACCGAGACTGGTACGGATGCCCCGCGACGAGGCCCGGACACGCACCCCGGGCGCGAGCTTGATGGAGAACCCCACCCGCCAAAGGTAGGCCGGCCTGACCTGCGGCTCGTTCATCCCGGCGCCCGACCGGCCCTCCGTCACTCGGTCGACTCGCCTGACATTCGGGCCAGCACCGCGCGTCGAAGTATCGATACGCATGGCGCCCGATTAGCCTCTGGCAATTGTTGCGTACGCAAGCACACTGGGACGGGTGACCTACCAACCCCCGCAGGAGCCGTGGCGACCGGTGCCGCCTCCCCCGCCACCGCCGCCTCCCCCGCCGTGGCAGGCCCCGACCGCCCAACACGGACCGGTCCCGCCATACCCGACCGCGCGGGTGCCGGCTGCCGGCCGGACCGAGACACACGGCTGGGCAACCGCTCCCGTGGCCAACGGCGCTGCTGGCAAGGGCCCGAGGCGACCCGTCACTCGCGGCCAGAAGATCGCCGGGGGCTTCCTCGGGCTGCTCCTGCTCTGCTGCTGCGGCGGCGGCATCGCCGCCATCGGCAGCTCGGGTGACGACAAACCGGCCGCCAAGGAGTCCGCGGCAGGCGGGCGGGCGCTGGCCGAGCCGTCCGCCGCCCAGCCGGAAAGCCCCACGCCGTCGACCGAACCGCCGAGCGCGGCACCCACGACCGAGTCGCCGAGTCCTGCGGCCACCACCAGCCGACCCAGCCCGACGCCGAAGCCGACGCGAAGCACCTCCAAGCCGACGCCGACCAGCCCCAAGCCGACGCCGAAGCGCACCACCAGCACCCCGCGCACGACCGCGCCGACGACGTCGTCGATCCGCACCGGCGTGACCCCTGGCGCCTTCTGCAGTCCCGCTGGCGCTCTCGGCCGGACCACCAAGGGCACACTGATGCAGTGCAAGACCGCCAAGGACGGTCGGCTGCGCTGGAAGACTGCCTGAGCTGGGCAGATCGGATTTCCTGCACGGCTGACGACGTCTTACGGTCGGTGGGCAACCTTCCGGGCCGTCGGTCGGGTAGTAACCGGCGACCCACTACGAAGGAGAGCCGGTGGCATCCAGCGACACGTTCGCGGAGTTCGTGACGGCCCGATCAGCTCGGCTTCTGCGTACCGCCTATCTGCTCACGCACGACTGGGCGCACGCGGAGGACCTGCTGCAGACGGCGCTGGTACGCGCGTGGGGCGCCTGGGGACGGATCGACGCGGACCCGGAGCCGTACGTACGACGAATCCTGGTCAACGTCTACGCCTCCTGGTGGCGGCGCAGGTGGCGCCAGGTCGAACAGCCGATGCCACAGCTCCCGGAGCGGCCGACCGCGGACGAACTGTCGCGCGTGGACCAGCGGGACCAGGTGTGGCACGCGATCGGGAGGCTGCCGCGACGCCAGCGGACGGTGCTGGTG
The DNA here is from genome assembly GCF_040634005.1 of Micromonospora sp. NPDC007271. Taxonomy (NCBI): domain Bacteria; kingdom Bacillati; phylum Actinomycetota; class Actinomycetes; order Micromonosporales; family Micromonosporaceae; genus Micromonospora; species Micromonospora sp. NPDC007271. The sequence goes on along the minus strand of NZ_JBEYER010000013.1, from coordinate 24,601 downwards.
CTGCGCTACTTCGAGGACATGACGGAGGCGCAGATCGCGGAGGCGATGGGCATCTCGGTGGGCACCGTCAAGAGCCAGGCCACGAAGGCCCTGGCCAAGCTGCGACTGGACGAGTCGCTGACGCTGGAGGCATCGCCCCGATGATCGACCTCAGGGAACTCATGGCCGAGCGCTCGGCCGACGCCGCACCGTCGGGTGACCGGCTGGCGGAGGTTCAGCGCAGGATCGCCGTACGTCGTCGCCGACACGCCGTGCTGACGGTGGCCGGCGCGGTGACGCTGGTGGCGGGCATGGCCACCTACGTCGCCGTACCCGGCGGCCAGCCGGCCGGGCCGCCGACGTTCGCCGCGGGATCGGCGACCCCGTCGGCCAGCCCGCCCGCCTCCCCGAAACCGGTCGCGGGCGGCAAGGTCGGACCCTTCGCCGAATACGCCCGCGGCTACCGCGTCGTCGCCTTCGGCAAGGCGCCCGTGAGCTCGAAGAAGGTGGAGTTCACCTGGGCCGTCAACGCGGCGGACGTGGCGTTCCTGACCTACTGCCCCGGCCTGCCCAAGGACACCACGCTCGACCTCGAGTTGGCGATCGACGGCAGCGATGCCGGCTACACCACGAACTGCAACTCGGAACTGCACAACGACCCGGATCCCTATGGCGGGCTCCGAGGGTACGGCTCGACGCCGCGCCAGACGGCGCCGAAGGGAGCGAGCATCGGCGACACGGTCACGGTGGCCTACTCGGTGACAGGCGCCCAGCGCAACGGTTACCTGCCGAAGATCCCCACCGAAGGCACGATCTACGTCGCGGTGGCCGAGAAGGTGCCGTTCGAGCAGTACCCCTTCCCGGCCCGCCCGGCCAAGCCGGCGCCGCCCGAGCCGGACGGCATGGCCAGCGAGCCCGGCACCAAGGTGGTGCACAGCGACCCGGCGGACCCGAACACGCCGGTCAGCACCACGCTGACCTGGCACCGGAGCTTCGAATACATGGTGGTGCCCCAGACACCCGGCATCTATCGGGTCTCGGTCAACGGTGTGCCCGCGGGCGGTGGTGAGGTCTACGACTACTCCGGCAACGGCCCGAACTCCTCCTGCCAGGTGAAGCGGGCGGACAAGGGCCACTGCCTGCTCGACCTCGAATCCCTCAAGGACGGTGACACCGTCACCGTCACCGTCACCGCCGAGCATGCCACCGGGCCGTGGCTGGCCGAGCTGCGCTCCGAGTGGCAGGACCCGTCGGCGCGGGGGTGACCGCGAAGGGGCAGCGGTCCGGACGTCCGCCCGGACCGCTGCCCCGCCTTGCATCACCGTCGGCCCGACGCCACGACCGGCCCTCACCTGGCAGTCGGCACGGCGGGTGGGAGGAAGAGGTGCCCGTGCCAGGCGCCGCGCACGGTACGGGCCGCGACCGTCGCCCAGGCGGCGAGCAGCAGCCCGTACAGCAGCACGGCGAGCGCGGTCAGCATGATCGAGCCGGACCGGGCGGCCAGCCCGGTGACGCCGGTGACCAGGGTGCCGACGGGGAAGGTGAAGCTCCACCAGGTGAGCGAGAACGGCAGCCCGGCGCGCGCGGTGCGGATGGTGATCGCGGCCGCCAGGGCCAGCCAGAGCAGGGCGAAACCCAGCACCGGTACGCCGTAGAGCAGGGCGAGCAGCTGCGCACCGGCCGCGTACGGGTCGGGCAGCACCCCGTCGGCGGCCCGGCCGAGCAGGTGCGCGGCGGTGATCGACTGGCCCAGCGGACCCAGCACGATCCACAGGGTGGGGACCATCCGCGCGGCGCAGACCCGGTGCACGACCAGCCGGGACCAGAGCTGCGGCAGGATGATCAGGGTGGTGGCCAGGCTGATGCCGAACATCGCGTAGCAGGCGATGACCATGTCGAGCCGGGCCTCCCCGGCCGGCAGATGCGGCACGAGCAGCGCCCCGTTGGCGGCCGAGACCATCGGCGGCACCACCGGCATCAGCCACCCGCCGAACGCCGCGTCCGGCGCGATCCGGTGCCGGGTCATCATCAGGTACGGAATGGCCACCGCGGTCAGCAGACCCAGCCCCGTCCCGAGGCTCCACAGCACGAGGTCGACCGCGACGGCAGCGGATTCGCCGAGCCAGGCTGAGCCGAGCAGCAACGCACCGCCACCGACGGTCATCAGGGCCATCGGCGGCGCACCCCAGAACTGCGCCATGACCGGGTCGGCGGCGTGCCCGAGCGCGGTGTCCCGGTGCCGGCGCAGGTGCACCGCCCACGCGGCGACGAGCGCCACCAGCAGCAACGCCGCCGCGGCCCAGACCAGGGTCGCGGCGAACCGCAGCCCCGGCAGCTGCACCGGCAGCCCGGCCGCGGCGGTGGCCACGATGCCGGTGCCCATCACCGAGGCGAACCAGTTCGGCCCCAGATACGCGAACACGTCGCGCGGACGTGCCAGCGCCGACAGCGGCGCGGGCCGCCCGGCCAGGTCGGGGCGGCGGCGAGGAAGCGTGGGTGGGTGGTGCAGGCTGCTCATGCGAACAACTGTCGGGCCGCGCGGACCGGCCCGGTAGGCAGTGATCTCGTACCGAGTCATAACCTTCCCTTATGCCTCTGCCGCCGCAGGTGACCGACCTGACCAGCTTCGACCTGCTGCTGTCCGTCGCCCGCCTCGGCAGCATCGGGCAGGCCGCGGCGGAACACCGCATCTCCCAACCGGCGGCCAGCGCCCGGCTCCGGTACCTGGAACGCCGCCTCGGCCTGACCCTGCTGCAGCGCACCCCGCGCGGCTCGGTGCTCACCCCCACCGGCGCGTTGATCGCCGACTGGGCGCGGGGCGTGGTGGAGGCGGCCGACTCGCTCGCCGCCGCCGTCCAGACGCTGCGCAGCTCGCACGAGAGCCGGCTCGCCGTCGCCGCCAGCCAGACCATCGCCGAGTACCTGCTACCGGCCTGGCTCGTGGCGCTGCGCGCCCGGCAGCCGGACCTCGTCGTCACCCTCCAGGCCGCCAACTCGGCGGAGGTGGCCACCCGGCTGCTCGCCGGCAACGCCGACCTCGGCTTCGTCGAGGGCCCCGACCTGCCGCCCGGCCTGGACGCGGAAACCGTCGCCGAGGATCGGCTCTCCGTCGTCGTCGCCCCCACCCACCCGTGGGCCCGCCGCCGGCGCGGCATCGCCCCGGCCGAACTCGCCGCCACACCACTGGTGTCCCGCGAAGCGGGCTCCGGCACCCGCCGCGCGCTGGAGGCCGCCCTGCGCGAGCACCACATCGACACGCTCACCGCCCCGCTGCTCGAACTGTCCTCCACCACGGCGATCAAGCACGCCGTCGCGGCCGGTAGCGGCCCCGCCGTGCTCAGCTCCCTGGCGGTCAGCACCGAGCTCGCGGCCGGCACCCTGGCCGCCGTACCCGTCAGCGGCCTCACCCTGCACCGCCGGCTCCGGGCGGCCTGGCCGGCCGGCCGGCAGCTCACCGGCCCCGCCCGCGACCTCTACGCGATCGCCCGCCGGCCCCGGTAACGCGTATGGTGACCGAACATGGTCACGTTGCCGCCCGCAGACCTCCGGGATCACTTCGCGCAGCATGGCTACCGGCGGTTCGACCTGCTCGGCGAGGGGATGGAAGGGATCGTCTTCGCCCTCGGCGACAGGCATGTCGGCAAGCTGTGGTTCCGTCGCCAGCCGGCCGAGTTGCGGATCATCAAAGACTTCTACGAACACCTCGGATCGCAGGATCTCCCCTTCGCCGTACCTCGGATCTGGCGCTGGCGAAGACGCCAGGAGGCGAGCCCGCCCGCCGGCTGACCGTGCTCGACGAGCCGACACCGATGTGGCAGGGCCACCGCACCTGGGCCGGAGCGCTGCGGGCCCTCCTTGACCGGCGGGTAGCTGCCTTCCACCCGACCCTGCGCGGCACGGTCGACATGTTCGACGAAAAGCTCGCCCGCGTCCGCCACCTGATCGACGGCCTCCGTCCGCCCCGCACCGTCACGATCCACGGTGACCTCGTACGGGAGAACGTCCTGGTGACCCCGGCCGGTGAGCCGGCGGCCCTGCTCGACTGGGGCTTCCTGTCCACGGAGGCCGACCCGGCCTTCGAGGCGAGCATCACCGCCGGGGTCTTCGACATGTACGGGCCGGCCGGCCGCAGCCTGGACGAGGAATGGGTCGAGAACCTGTGCCGACTGTTCGGCCACACCCGTCATCAGCTGCTCTTCTATCGCGCGGTCTACGCGCTGCTGACCAGCAACTCCTACGATGCGGAGGGGCAGGACGGCCACTTCGCCTGGTGCGCCGCGGCACTCAACCGGCCGGACATCACCGAGGCCCTGTGGTCGGACTGGGCGGCGTAGCGGCTGCCAGGTTCGTCGACGGTGGCACGGTTGACCACAAGGGACGCCGCGCCCGGGGTAGCGTGCCGACATGCGCGAGCAGACGGGCGACGGGCGACAGGTTTTCGTGTCGGCCGATGAGCGACCAGACTTACGAGATTCGCCGGTGATCGACCTGGACGCGACCCCGGAACAGCCCGCGCACCCCGAGCCGGGCAGGCAACTGCACGGCTGGCAGGCGTTCCGCTCGAGGCGGGTCTCCCTACCGCTGGTCCTGGCCCTCCTGCTGGGCACGGCAGCCGTGGCTGGCGTCGGCACCTACCGGTGGCAGGCGCGGCAACAGCGCCTGGCGGCTGAGTCCGTCGCATCGTTGCTGGTCCTCGGGCAGGCCGAGATGACGTCCGGCAGCGGGGACGGGACAGTGGGCAGGATCGAGTCGTCGGTGATGGTGGTGAACTCCGGGCCCCTGCCGGTGGAGGTCACCGACATCCGCGCCGCGAAGGACGGCCTCGCTCTCAAATCGGTCAAGCCCGATGTCGTACGGCCGGGGGTGGGACGGTTCACCGTGTGGCTGACGGTCGACTGCACCACGGCGGTGCCGAACGAGTCGGTCCCGGTCACGTTGTCGGTCCGCACCGCGAACGGAAAATCCCGCGAGGTCACCTTCCACCTGCCGGCCCGCCCTTGGCAGTTCGCGTTCGAGTCGATGTGTCTGCCACCGCCCGGGTTCAAGGGCACGCCGGTGCCGGTTCGGTAGCCGACCAGGGTTTCCGTCCAGGACGAGCGGGGACGCGGGCCGGGAGGGGCGGGCTTCGCCCCGGTTCGCCACCACGACAGGGAGCCGACATGAGCTTCACCGAGCGGGCGAAGGACAAGATCGAGCGGCTGGCCGGCCCGGCCCGGGCGCGGATGGGCGACATGGCCCAGAACGAGCGGTCGGAAGCGGAACGGGTGACCCGGCGGGACGAGATCCAGGGCAGACAGCGCGGCGAGCACGTGCAGGAGGACGCCCGGGACACGAGGGGCGATTTCACCAGCTGACCTCGATGGCCGCGTCAGGCTGCCGGGCCCGGAGCCTACGACGGCCAGCGGCGTCGGTGGTGCCTGCGAAGATCCGGGTATGAGCGCAGCCGCCTCCGACTACACCTGGTTCGCTGACCGCTTCCCCGGTTTGATGGAGGCCTACTGCTTGACCTTGGTCAACGGGCTGACGCCTTCCGGACTCCTGGACCGACTCGGGGCGAGGGAGGAGTGCCGGGTGACTGGTGCCGAGGAACTGCTTGAGCCCGCGCACCAGGCATGGGAGGAACATCAGGGCGACGGGTCGTTCGTCGGCGCAACCGCGGTCGGCGACTGGACACTCGCCGTCGAGCCCAACGGCTACCTCGGCACCCTCGACGAGGCGATCGTCCCGCTCTCGAAGGGCACCCGGCTCGTGTCCCACTTCCGCAATGTCAACGCGGTCGACCACTTCTTCTGGCTGGATGACGGAGAACTTCGACTGCATTTCGAGCCGCTGTTTCCTACCGCTCGGGATGGTAGCGACCCCGACAGCCTGGTGGAGGTGATGCGGCAGGTCGGTTTCGACCTGCGCGAGGAGGATGACGCCAGTTATGAGCTTCATACTGAGGCGGCGTTCGCCCTCGCGGAGTACCTCACCGCGGTTCGACTCACTCCAGAGTTCCTCGAAACCGCGACATACGTCTGCGGCATCGCCCCAGTGCCCGGCAGGTAGAAAGGGTCCAGGGCTGAGCCGCTGCACAAGATCAAAAAGACCTCCCACCAGTTGCTGTGCTCAGCTGCTGCGCTTCGGCGGAACCGGCGATGCTGCTTCGGCATGAGCAATGGCGAGCGGTCTGGTACGCAGCCTTGAATCTGCATGGAGCAGCCCCGACCACCGAGTGGGCCGGGGGCTGCTGCTGCGGTGCTGATGGCTCAGAGAGCCTTGCCGTTGACGAACAGCTGGGCCGGGCCGGCGGAGGTCCTTACGCCGGTCTGGATGTTGCCGTACGTGGTCGCACCCTCGGTGATCGTGCCGCCGGTGACGAGGTCGAGCGTGATCGCCTCGCTGATGATGGCGCCGTCCGTGACGGGGCCGTCGGTGATCGCACCGGGCGTGATGACGTTGCTGAGGCCTGTGATCTTGTCGGCGTTGGCGCTGCGAAGGCAATCGGCTGGGTTCTCGCCCGGAGCCGCGTCCCACTCGCCCCACAGCACGTTGTCCACGGGCTCGAACTGGTAGTCGCCGAACGACCAGGAACCGAACGACCAACCGCCGAACGACCAACCGCCGAACGACCAGTCGCCAAACGACCAGTCGCCGAACGAGGTTGGGGAAGTCCAGCTGGTGTCGCCGACCTCGTAGGACTCGACTCCCTGCCGGCCGTTGACGATGAAGCCGTTGTACTGGTTGGCCTTGCGGGCGTCGACGTCGAGGTTGTAGCTGACGCTGCCGGAGAGGACGCCGGTACGGCTGCCGGTCCGGGTGCCGGCACGGGAGGCGTCCCGGGTACCCTCGCGGGTGCCGACGTGCGAGGCGGTCCGGATGCCGGTGCGCTCGCCGCCGCGCACGCCGTCGCGGTGGAACGTCTTGGTGCCGTTGCCGTTGGTGAACGTGCAGGTCAGATCCTGCGATATGACCTGCTTGGCGACCTGGGTGCCGGTCTGCGTCCCCGACTGGGTGCCGATCTGGGAGCCGATCTGCGAGCCGACCTGGGTGACGTCCTGCGACAGCGACTGGGACGTCGGCTGCTTGTAGGTGAACGCGAGGCTCTTGCTGTCGACAGCCTTCTGGAGCGCTGCGTTGTTGTAGCCGAGGGCGGACTGGACGTCGCCCTTGCCGATGAAGCCGACGCCTGTGGTCGGGTCGACGTTGACTGACGCCCAGGCGGAGGTGGTGCCAAGAACGATCGTCGCCGTAGCCGCGATGCTGCCGATGAGGATGCTACGAACCCGCATGTACTGCTCCCTTCGTCGTGCTGACGTTTCGTTTGCCGATGCCGGCGTGCCTTGCGGTCTTGCTGCTGCGGCTCATCTACAGCCACTGCTCGTGCAGTTGAGACGGTGCGCCGCGGGGTCAGCTGACGCACAGTAGGTTTGGCGGAGGTGCAGAAACGATGCGGCCGAATCTAATGAGTTTGTCAGTGCGTAATTCCCCGATAAGCTGATACGCCGTGCGTTGCCCCCGGTGGGCGTTCAGGACCAAGCCTCGCGGCCAGGCACCGGACGAGGTGAGGCGGTTCCTGCGGTGGATCGGTTGCGCGGTCTGGTCCTGCGTACTGACATGGCTCAGCGTGGCGCTTTCTCCTCCTCCGATCAAGCCGATGATCAGCTAGTACACCTGCTGATCGGATACATTTGCCTGTCCAAGGAGGAGGCTGCCCCGCCGCTTCGCGGCGACTTGGTGACGGTTCGTCGGACGGTTACGCCAGCGGGCCCCAGCTGCGACGGTGGCGGGAGCTGTACCACGCGCAGCGCGGGGACATCCATGCGCTGAGAGCGGTCGCGGGCGGTGCCTGTGTCGCACACCGGCTCTCGTACGGCGTCAGCCGCGACCACCACGCTCGGCAGCCGGCGCACATGCCGTCGAGTCCTCGGACGTGAACCGCAAGGATCATCTGCTCCTGCCCGTCCTTCACCCCTCCCCTCCCCCGACCAGTGGCCACGATTGATCGGAATCCGATGCCGAGCGCGACACGGCAGGTCGGCTCCGCATCGGCAGGCACGCCGCCGCCACCGCCGCCAGCAGCACACCGGTCGATGCCGGGCCTGGCAGGACAACGGCCTGGTCTTCACTACCCGCCTCGGGACGCCGGTCGAGCCGAGGAACTTCCACCGCGATTTCAAGACCCGCTGCCGAAAGGCAGAAGTACGGGAGATCTCCGTGCACGCCACGAGGCGGACCGGCGCCTCCCTGCTGGTGGCGCTCGACGTCCGCCCCCGGGTGACCATGCAGATCCTGCGGCACAGCCAGATCGCCGTGACCATGAACATCTACAGCGAGGTGGGCCTCGGAAGCGACCGAGAAGGCGCTCAAGCGCCTCGGCGAGCAGTTCCTCGGAGCTGCTGTACAAGATCGAAAAAGGCCGTCTCCGACTGGCGGAAACGGCCTTTGAGCTGGGTGGAGCTGAGGGGATTTGAACCCCTGACCCCCTCGATGCGAACGAGGTGCGCTACCGGTCTGCGCCACAGCCCCTCCGCTGGCGTACCAGCGTCGGTCCCACCCGGCTTGCACCGGGCGGGCCGGCGACAAGGCTAACAGGTCCGGCACCTCCGACGCGAACCGCCCCACCGGATGAGGAGATCTTGGAAGGAAAAGGCCCCCGGAGGGGCCCAAACCTTCCAAGATCTCCAGGCCCACCTCAGGTCAGGCGGCTGGGGTGTAGGTCAGGTTGAGGACGCCGCTCTTGAAGGTTTCGTGACTCACCAGGTGCAGCGGGTACGTCGGCGTCTCCTCGAAGAGCCGCTGGCCGCGCCCCACGGCGATCGGGTGGACCAGCAGCCGCAGCTCGTCCAGCAGTCCGTTCGCCAGCAGCCACCGGACCGTGGTGGCGCTGCCCGACATCGCGATCTCCCCGTCGGCCCGCTCCTTGATCTCCCGCAGCCGCGCCGCGACCTGCTCGGACTCACCGGACAGCAGGGTCGAGTTCTGCCAGGTCGCCTCGGTGAGCGTGTTGGACAGGACGTACTTCGGCACCGAGTTGATGAACGTCGCGAAGTCGCCGTCCTCGCCCCCGGTGTGGTTCGGCCAGTACTGCGCCCACTCCTGGTACTGCCGGCGCCCCATCAGGAACGCCGTCGCCGCCTCCATCCCGCGCCCGACGGCGGCGCCCATCTCGTCGTCGAAGTAGGGGAAGTGCCACTGGTCGGGCCGCTCCACGACGCCGTCCAGCGAGATGAAGAAGTTCGACACGATCTTGCCCACGTTGCGCTCCCTGGTGTCACTGGCGCCCGCCCCTCCGCCGGCGCCCTCACCATCCCGTCGAACACCCCCCACCAAATTCGACACCCACCACCCAGTTGATCGACAGGGCGGAGCGGGGGCGGGGTGGGGGTGTCAGGCGGTGTGGGTGCCGCGGCCGGCCTCGTAGGGGCGGCCGCGGAGGCCGCCGGCGCGGCGGTAGGAGACCGAGCCGCCGCTCGCCGCCGGCGGGAGGTCCGCCGGCCGGTCCAGGCCCATCGCCGTACGCCGGACCGCCTCGCGCTGGGCGGCCAGCCGCCGCTGCGCCTCCCGTCGAGCCGCCGCGCGTCTCGCCTGCTCGCGGCGCACCTCGGCCTGGCGGGCGGCCAGCCAGGCCGCCTCCCGGGCCTCCGCGCGCCGCCGCCGCCGGTCGGCCAGGGCCAGCTTCCGCAGGTGTACGACGTACGTCACGAGCAGGGTGCCGGTCACCGAGACGCTGATCCAGAACCCGGGACCGACCAGCACCACGCCGATCAGCTCGACGAAGTTGAGCAGCAGCAGCGCGGCCAGCACCCGGCGCCGGCGGTAGATGGCCGGTGTGTGGCGGCGCTTCGGCGGGTGCCGTCCACGGGACCTGGCGGGGTCGGGCGACACCGACCGGAGCCGACCGGAGCGGCGCGCGGCGGGCGGGGCGGAGACCGGCGGAGCCAGACTCTTGGTGTCGGCATCCTCACTCAGGGTGATCACGAGGGATCTGGGCGGCCGGATCGGTCGCCGTCCGGGCACGGTGCGACGTCGACGGCGGCGCTGGAGCACCCGCGCCGTCGACTGCGCCCGCTCCGCCACCAGCCGCTCGGTGGCGTCGTACCGGCGGACCAGCGCCGGCGCGAGGGCGAGCAGGCCGGCGGCGGCGAGGACGGCGAGGAGCACCGAGGTCGGCACCCTCACCCCTCCCGTCACCAAGATTCGGGCCCGCGCCGTCCGACCGCAGCATCTTCCGTCGTCCGTCGTTCACGGCGCAGATCGTGCAGTCGCGCAGCGCTTGCCGCAGCTTGCAGTTACTTGAGGTTACGGGCCGCCGACCCGGTTGACCGTACGCCGCGCCGGGCGTGGCGGGTGGGACGCTTCACCCGCGGCTGTCACGTACGCGGTGCCAGCGGGCCAGCAGCCCGCCCTCGGCGGCCACTTCCTCACTGGTGATCGCGTATCCGATGTGGTCCCGCCAGGCACCGTCGATGTGCATGTAGCGGACGTGGTAGGCCTCCTCGCGGAAGCCCAACTTCTCCACCACCCGCCGGGACGGCTTGTTCTCCGGCCGGATGTTCACCTCGATCCGGTGCAGCCCGCCGGGGCCGAACGCGTGGTCCACCGCCAGCGCGACCGCGGTGGGGATCACGCCGCGACCGGCCACCCGGGAGTCCACCCAGTAGCCGACGTACCCGGAGCAGAACGCCCGGCGCACGATGCTGCCCACGTTGAGGTGGCCGACCAGCCGCTCCTGCCCGTCCTCGCGCAGGCAGACGGCGAACGGCATCCCGTCACCGGTACGCGCGGACCGCCGCTGGTCGGCGTTGACCAGGCGGAAGGCGGCCGGCGAGTTCAGCTCGTCCCAGCTGCCGGGCAGGTGGGACTCCCAGGGGGACAGCCAGGCCCGGTTCGCGCGCCGGATCTCCGACCAGGCCACCGCGTCGGAGCGCCGGTAGGGCCGGAGTACCACCGGTCCGTCCACCAGCACCGCCGGCCAGCCAGGCGACCGTCGAAACAGGCTCACCGGCGTCGGTCCAGCAACAGCACGTCCACAGTCGACCCGGCCGCCGCGGTGGTGACCCGCTCGCCGAGGACCAGCAGGCCATTCGCCTCGGCCAGGCCGGCGAGGGTGAACGGACCGCCGGCCAGCGGCTGGACGGTGTAGCCTCCGCCGCGCCGCTCGGCCACGTGCGCGGGACGGAACTCGCGCAGCCCGCCCGGGGACGAGACCGTCTCCAGCAGGTGGGCCCGGACGCTGGGCCGGAACACCGGCTCGGCGCCGGCGAGCAGCTGGATGGCCGGGCGGGCCAGCACCTCGAAGCCGATCAGCGCCGCGCCGGGCTCACCGGGTAGACAGACCACCGGCACCTCCTCGGCGCCGACGGTACCGAATCCGAGGGCCGTTCCGGGATAGAGGGCCACCTCTGTGAAGGCCACCGGTCCGGCCCGGCCGCCCTCCCGGCGGGAGAGGATCCGGCGGACCATGTCGCCGGGGCCGGTGCCGGTGCCGCCGGTCGTGATGATCAGGTCGGCCCGCAGCGTCTGGTCCTCCAGCAGGCCGCGCAGCGCCTCCGGGTCGTCGTCGCAGATCCCCACCCGGTACGCGAGCGCCCCCGCCTCGGCCGCGGCGGCGGTCAGCGCGTGCGAGTTGGTGTCCACCACCTGGCCGGGCTGGCTGCCTCGGCCGACGTCGACCAGCTCGTCGCCGGTGGCCACGATGACCACCCGCGGGCTGGGCCGGACCACCACGTGGCCGATGCCGGTGGCGGCGAAGACGGCGACCAGCGCCGGCGAGACGTACGCGCCGGCGCGGGCGAGCAGGGCGCCGGCGGGCAGCTCCTCACCGGCGCGGCGGACGCCGTACCCGCGCTTGGGGGCGCGGAAGATCTCCACCGCCGCCATGCCCTGGTCGGTCCACTCGACCGGGACCACCACGTCGGCGCCGATGGGCAGCGGCGCCCCGGCCGCCACCGAGAAACACGAGCCGGGGGTGAGCCGGACCGGCCGCCAGCTCGCCGCGCCCAGATCGCCGACCACGTTCAGTCGGATGCTGCGCCCACCGCGCGTACCGGAGGGGGCCGGGACATAGCCCGGCCCCCGGCTCCCTCCGGAGATGTCCTCCCAGCGCGCGGCGTACCCGTCCATTGCCGCCTGGTCGAAGGCGGGGTACGAGTGCGGTGCGACGACGTCCTCGGCGAGGACGTTGCCGTACGCCTGGGTGAGGTCGAGGTCGAGCGGAGGCAGCGCGCGTAACCTGCGCAGCACGCTGCCCAGGTAGTCGGCGAGCGGCATCAACTCGTTCGCGGCCGCCTCGGCGTCGGCCGTCGCGGTCATGTACTGGGACCGCCCGACGCGTCCGAGTTGACGAACTCGGTCAGCCACTTGCGGAACTCGGCGCCCAGGTCCTCCCGCTCGGCGGCGATCTGGACCACGGTCTGGAGGTAGCCGAGCGGCATGCCGGTGTCGTAGCGGGTGCCCCGGTAGACGATGGCGTGCACCGGCACCCCCTCGTTGCGCAGGATCTCCATCGCGTCGGTCAGCTGGATCTCCCCGCCGCTGCCCGGCTCCGTCCGCCGGATCGCGTCGAAGATCCGCCCCGGCAGCACGTACCGGCCGAGGACGGCCAGGTTGCTCGGGGCCTCCTCCGGCTTCGGCTTCTCCACCATGCCGGTGACCTTGACGACGTCGGCGATGTCGCTGAACCCCGGCTCGGCCGGCTCGACCGAGGCGATCCCGTACCGCTTGGTCTCGGCCGGGTCGACCTCGAAGAACGCCAGCACGATGCCGCCGGTGCGGGCCTGCAGCTCCAGCATCGCCGGCAGCAGCGGCTCGTCCATCTTGACGAACTCGTCGCCGAGCAGCACCGCGAAGGGCTGGTCGCCGACGTGCGACTCGGCGTAGCCGACGGCGTGACCGAGGCCCAGCTGCTCGGGCTGCCGGCAGGTGTAGATCTCGGCCAGTTCCTCCGGACGGCGTACCGCCTCGAGCAGCTCCGGCTTGCTCTCCAGCCGGGCCTCCAGGTCGGGGCGGCGGTCGAAGTGGTCCACCATCGAGGTCTTCCCGCGCCCGGTGACCAGCAGCACGTCGGTGAGGCCGGCCTGGGCGGCCTCCTCGACGATGTACTGCAGCACCGGCCGGTCGACGACCGGCAGCAGCTCCTTCGGGACCGCCTTGGTGGCCGGCAGGAACCGGGTGGCCAGGCCGGCGGCCGGGATGACCGCCTTGACGGCGCGGGAACGGCCGGTCGCGGCCGTCGCTGGGGGATTCGCTGAGTGCTCCGACATGTCGCGAGACTATCGGCCACGGCTCTGCCGCGGCGGGTGAGGACCGGAAGACGCGCCGCCCTGACCCGCACCCGCGGAGTCCGGCGGGCCGGCCCGGGGCAGCCCGTCCGGCGGGCTGACCGCGGCGGCCACCACCGGGATCTCCCGGCCGGGCACCGGGTCGGGGGCCCGGGCCAGCCGGTAACCGTCCCGACCTGCGGCCTTGGCCGCGTAGAGGGCGTCGTCGGCGGCGTCGAGCACCTGCTGGCCGGTGGCGGCGTGGTCGGGATACACCGCGATGCCGATGGACACCGTCACCGGCACCCGGACGGGCCCGCCCGGGTGCCCGTCCACCGGCACCGGCTGGCCCCGGACCACCGCGCCGAGCCGCTCGGCGACGATGGTGGCGCCCCGGGCATCGGTCTCCGGCAGCAGCACCACGAACTCCTCGCCGCCCTGCCGGAACGCCAGGTCCACCTCGCGGATCTCGCCCCGTACCCGGCGGGCGAACTCGACCAGCACGGCGTCCCCGGCGGCGTGCCCCCAGGTGTCGTTGACGTCCTTGAACCGGTCCAGGTCGAGGGCGAGGACGCTGAGCATCCGGCCGAACCGGTTCGCCCGCTCCACCTCCCGCCGGATCGACTCGCGCAGGTAGCGGTAGTTCCACAGCCCGGTCAGCGGGTCGGTCAGCGAGAGCCGCTGCGCCTCCTCGTGCACCCGGACGTTCTCCACCGCCACCGCCGCGTGCCCGGCGAAGGTCCGCAGGGTGACCAGGTCGTCGTCGTCGAACCCGTCCGCGCCGAGCCGGTCGTAGAGGGCCAGCACGCCGAGCGCCCCCGACGACTGCTCCAGGTCGCGGCGTTGCGTCAGGCCGGCCTTCATCCGGTCCGGAGCGGCGCCCAGCGGCGCGGGCGCGGCGAAGGGCACCGCGATGTACGTCTCGCAGGTCGGTTCCCCGACCGGGGTGTCCGGCGGCTCCCACCGGCCGCGCAACGGCTCCCCGGTGGCGGCCACGGTGCCGATCACCCCGGTGCCGACCGGCACCCGCAGCGTCGCCGGGTCGGCCCGGTCGCCCCCGGAGCCGTCGGCCATGGAGCGGTCGGGCGCCGGTGCCGATTCGGCGGGTGCCGGGTCGGCACGGTCGGTGGTGGGCCAGCGGCCGTCCAGCCCTTCGACGCACCGGCCGACGAGCACGCCGTCGCCGTCGAGCAGCAGCACCGCGCCGGCCCGGGCGCCGGTCGCGGCGATCGCGCTGCGCAGGATCACCCGCAGGATGCGTTGCAGGTCGTGGGTGCTGGCCAGGGTGTCGCCGAGCACCGCCAGGTGCCCGCGCAGCTGGTCCCGGCTGCTGGTCAGGGCGGCCACGTAGCTGCCGGTCTCCCGGGCCATCCGGTTGAACGCGTCGGCCAGCCGACCGATCTCGTCGCGGCTGCGGACCGGCACCCGGGCGGTCAGGTCGCCGCGCGTCACCCGGTCCACCGCGCCGGCCAGCTCGACCAACGGCCGGGTGGTCACCCGGGCCAGCCGCCAGGCGGCCAGCACGGCCAGCGCCGCGGCGAGCACCACCGCGCCGACCAGGGCGGCGTACCCGCCCGGCGAGCGCTCGCCGGGGACCGAGAGGACCAGCGGCAGCGGCTGCCCCGGGGACGGGCCGAGCCGGCGGACGTACCGGCCGTCGCTGGTCTCGGTGACCCCGTTCCCGTCGACCCGACGGGCGGCGGCCAGCACCGCCTCGCGTACCGCCGGGGTTTCGGTGGTGTGGGTGACCCGGTCGGTGCCGGCGGAACCATCCAGCAGGGTGACCGCGACGCCGGTCACCGCGGCGAGCCGCGCGACGAAGGCCGGGTCGACGGGCTGCGCGGCGGTGACCGCGCCGAGGTCGGCACCGGTGGCGTCGCGGAGCTGGACCCGGGCGGCGAGCGCGCGGACCGGGCCGGCTGCCGGCGGAGCGCCGTCGCAGTCCTGCCAGGGCCCGGCCGGGCCATCCGGGGTGAGGTAGCTGGACCGGCCGACGGCGTCGGTGATCAGCACGGCGGCGGCCAGGCCCCGCCCCACCACCTGGTCGGCCGCGCGGGGCCGGGCGGCGGGGTCGGTGACCAGCGCGACCGCGTCGGCCGCCGCGCGCAACTGCTGGCAGAGGGCGTCCACCGAGGTACGCACCGCGGCGGCGGCCAGGCCCAGCCGCTCGGCGGAGCGGCTGCGGTCGACGGACGAGATCATGGACCCGACGAAGAAGGCGCCGAGCAGGACCGGGCCGAGCACCACCGCGAGGAAGGCTGCCGTCAACCGCCCGCGTAGCGTCAAGCTTCCTCCCGGAAGTTCCGCGCCCTTCCTGCGATGCTGACACAGCGCGACGGGGAGGCAAGCGTTGCGTTAGGAGTGTTGCGTGCCGGAATTTTCTGATGGAGCGGATGTCGCGCATGAGGCGAAGCGGGACCTGCGGGTCGGGTTGCTCGCCCACCGCCGCTCGCTGTCCGCTGCCCGCCGGGCGGAGGCGGCGGCGGCCGTCCAGGCCGAGCTGGTCTCGCTGATACGCCGGCTCCGGCCGGCCCGGATGACCGGGTACGTGCCGGTCGGCTCGGAGCCGGGCGGGAGCGAACTGCCGGAGGTGCTGCGCGCGGCGCTCCCGCCGGAGGCGGAACTGCTGCTGCCGGTGCTCCGCGAGGACCTGGACCTGGACTGGGCCGCGTACGCCGGGGCCGGCTTCCTGCGGGCGGCCGGGCGGGGGCTGCGCGAGCCGACCGGGCCCCGGCAGGGCCGCTCCGCCGTGGCCGCGGCCGAGCTGGTGGTCGTCCCGGCCCTGGCGGTGGACCGCCGCGGGCAACGGCTGGGCCGGGGCGGCGGCTCGTACGACCGGGTGCTGGCCCGGGTGCCCGCGGGGACCCTCACGGTGGCCCTGCTGCACGACGGGGAGCTGGTCGAGGCGGTGCCCGCACAGCCGCACGACCGCCCGGTACGCGCCGTGATCACCCCCACCGGCGGGCTGCGTACCCTGCCGGCGGTGCCGGATGTGGAACCGAACGCTTCCGCTGGACGAACGCGGGTTCCATGACGCACCATTGGCACTCGAATACGTCGAGTGCCAACCGACCGCGCCAGATCCGGAGGAGAACGTGCCTACGTACCAGTACGCCTGCACCGCGTGCGGCCACCAGCTCGAGGCGGTGCAGTCCTTCAGCGACGAGCCGCTGACCGAGTGCCCCACGTGCGAGGGGCGACTGCGAAAGGTCTTCAACTCGGTCGGCATCGTGTTCAAGGGTTCCGGCTTCTACCGCACCGACTCGCGCTCCTCCGGGTCCGACAGCACCACGAGCACCTCGGGCAAGCCGGCCACGTCCGAGTCGTCGTCGAGCTCGTCGAGTTCGTCGAGTTCGTCGAACGGGTCGAGCAACGGCTCGTCCACCTCGACCAACGGCTCGTCCGGCTCGAGCAGCGGCTCATCCAGCAAGACCCCCGCCGCCAGCACCTCCAGCACCTCCTCCTGACCCGCGACCCGCGCCGCCTGCGCGCCGGACGCCGGACGCCGGACGCCGATTCAAGATCCGCGCAAAATCCTGGAAGAAGTGGCTGTCCCCGCCAGGGACAGCCACTTTTTCCGTGAAAGAGGGGTTTCCTCTCGGCGCGGGCGCGAGGTGGAGTTAACACAGGCGGACGAAGGTTTGGGGGTTGTCCACAGGCGGGTGGGTTTTCCACAGGGCGGCCGTCGCGGGGCCCCTCGGTCCGCTCTGCGTTTCTAGGCTGCTGGCGTCCATCGGGTCGGCGGGCGGGAAGGGGGCGCGGGTGGTGGCGGGCGAGGGATCACTGCGGCCGGTGCACTGGCGCGGCCTGCCCCGGGGCACCACCCTGCTTCGGGTGACGCTGGTCGCGGCGCTGCTCGGCCTGGCCGCCGCCGTCCTGCACACCCCCACCGGTTGCCCGCCCGGCGCGACCCCGACCCACCCGGGCCCGGCCGCGAGCCCGGCTCCACCGGGCGCCGCCCGCCCGAGCGGTGCTCTGCCGCTACCCGGCGGGTCGGTCGGCGTGCCGGTCCGGCTGGCCGAGCCGGCCGCCCTGGCGGTACTCCGCCCGGGCGCCCGGGTGGACCTGCTGGTCATACCGGCGGGAGGGGCGGCCGGGGAGGCAACGCTGCTCGCCGCGCGGGCGCTGGTGCTCGACGTGGTGGGCGCCGGGGCGGTCGACGGTGCCTCCGCGGTCTATCTGGCGCTGCGGCCGGAGCAGGCGCAGCGAGCCGTCGGCGTGCCCGAGGGCAGCCGCTTCGCGGTGGTGGTACGCGAATGACGGCACCCGGCAGGCCGGCGGTGGCTCCTGCCCCACCCGCCCAGTCGCCTTTCAGCCTGTCGACCGGCGCGTTCCGGCGCCGGCCGGTCAGCGCCGCCGCGGCCGGTCAGCCCCGGCGCGGCCGGTCAGTCCCAGTGCGGCGGGCGCTCGGCAAGCAGCCAGTCGTCGTTGCCGCCGGATCGCTCGCCCCAGCCACGGTCCGTGTCGTCGGTGGTCTGCTCGGGCAGCACCACGAAATCGTCGCTGAGGTCGACCACGCGGTCGTCGTCGCCGCGCGCACGCATGCCGGGATCGCTCACGAACGGCAAGGATACCGGCGAAAAGGAAACAGCTCGACCATGCGACCGGCCACGGGCCGGGCTCGCCCGCTGGTCCCCCGCATTCCCGGTGCCCGCTCTCGGGGCCGGCCCGCCCGTCGCGTCCGGGCGGCCGACGGGCCGAGGCGTTGGTAGCGTCGGACGGCGTGACGACGCCGAGCGGTGGCAGCCCCGACGACGAGTTCTGGCGACGCCCGACACCGGCCCAGCCGGCCGGCGGCGTCGACAATGACCAGCCCGGCGAGGCGGCCGCCCCCGGCCAGCCCGCCGAGCCGGACGCCGGCATCGGCCGAGCCGAGAGCCCGTGGCCCGGCGGGGCGCAGACCGGCGGCCCTCGACCCGAGGTGGCGCAGGCCGGGGGGCCCTGGACCGCTCCTGCGCAGTCGCCCAGTCCCTGGTCGGGCACGGCCCACGCGGACGATCCGTGGGCCCGCCCGGGTCCGGGCGGGGACTGGCAGCAGGCCGGCGGCCAGCCGCCGCCCCCCGGCAGCCAGCCGCAGCCCGTTGGCGGCCAGTCGCAGCCCCCGGGTGGCCGGCCCGGAGCCGCCCGAGACGGCGGATACGCCGGTCCGCCGCCGACCATCCCTCCCCCACCCGGCTGGCGACCACCCCTGCACGTGCAGCCCGCTCCACCGCGCCGGCTTCCACCGCAGGACATGGCCGCGATGGACCAGGCGGAACAGCAGGCCGAGCGCCTCACCTACGGCATCGGCGCGGTCGCCGGGGTGGTGCTGGTGATCCTGATGTGCCTCCTCTGCTCGCGGGTGATCTTCTGACCGGGGTCAGATCGTCCCCTCCCAGACCACCTGGGCGCCGCTGTCGCCGGTCAGGTAGACGTACACCAGCGCGAAGACCGCGAGGACGACCACCACCCCGGCGAGCACCGGGACCAGCCAGCGGGGCAGGCCGCGCACCCGGGCCAGGCCACTGGCCAGCAGCAGGAGCAGGAGCGCCGCCACGGCCAACCCGATGGTGTACCAGAGCAGCGTGTCGCCGTACTCGGAGTGCTCCTCGATCTTCCTGAGGAACTCGCCACCGATCCCCCGCTCCCGTTGTGCCTCCTCGAACGCTTCGCCGGACTCCGTCGCGACGTAGGCGGCGATCGGCGTCACCACGGCAAGGCCCGCCACCGCCCAGTCGAGCCGGGAGCGCCACCGAGGCACCAACCCGTACGCGACGGAGATCAGCGCCAGCAGCGGCACCAGCACCACGACGACGTGTACGACCAGGACGTGAAGCGGCAGGCCGTTGAATTCCCTGAACACCGGACACCCCCAACGAGTGGACCAAGCGCGCGTCAGCGTACGACGGGAGGAGGAGTCCGCACCTCCGTCGCATCGACACACGCGCGTGTCGGGAACGCGGTTCACCCTGTGGCCCCGGCCACCCCGATTCCCAGCTCGGTTGTCGCCCCCTCGGCCACGTGCTGTCATGGACCCATGTCCAGTGGCGAGGAACTTCTCCGGTCGAGGGGCCTGCGGGTCACCCGGCCGCGACTCGCCGTGCTGGACGTCCTCGCCGCCGGCGGTCACCTGGAGGTCGACGAGATCACCCGACGGGTCCGCGAGCGGCTCGACTCGGTCTCCACCCAGGCCGTCTACGACGTGCTCGGCGCGCTCTCCCGCGCCGGCCTCTCGCGCCGGATCGAGCCGGCCGGCAGCCCGGCCCGGTACGAGGCGCGCGTCGGGGACAACCACCACCACGTGGTCTGCCGCGGCTGCGGCGAAATCGCCGACGTCGACTGTGCCACCGGCAGCGCCCCCTGCCTCGACCCGGACATTGCACACGGCTTCGAGGTGGACGAGGCGGAAGTGACCTTCTGGGGTCTCTGCCCCGCCTGCCAGGCGCGCCGCTCCGCCGACGACTGATCCGCCCGTCGGCGGTCGACGACGGGACGGGCGGGGCCGGCGGGCACGTGACCGGCCCGGCGCATGGCACTCTTGGGCGGTGGACACCGATGACCTCGGGCTGTTCGGCCCCGGATCGGTCACCTGGAGGGTGCACGCGGAGCCGATCCTGATCGTCGCCGGCCTGCGCTCGCTCTACCTTCAGGCGTTGCACCCCCGGGCGATGGCCGGCGTCGCGCAGAACAGCAACTACCGCACCGACGCGTGGGGCCGGCTGGTCCGGACCGCCACCTACGTGGCGACGACGGTCTACGGGACGACTGCCGAGGCCGAGGCGGCCGGCCGGCGGCTGCGTACGCTGCACGGCCGGATGCGGGCCACCGACCCGTTCACGGGCGAGGAGTTCCGCATCGACGACCCGGAGCTGCTGCGCTGGGTGCACGTCGCCGAGGTCGAGTCGTTCGTCAGCACCGCCCGCCGGGCCGGGCTCGCCCTGACCGACGCCGAGGTCGACGCGTACTACACCGAGCAGCGCCGGGCGGCGGCCCTGGCCGGGCTGGACCCGGCCGACGTGCCGGGCACCGCCGCCGAGGTGGCCGACTACTACCGCCGGATCCGCCCGGACCTGCGGATGACGAAGGAGGCGGCGGAGATCGCCCTCTTCCTGACCGCCCCGCCGATCCCCTGGAAGCTCAGCCTGCCGGTGCGACTCGGCCTGCACCTCGGCCCGCCACGCTGGGCGTACCTCGGGATCGCCGGCACCGCGCTGGCGCTGCTGCCCGCCTGGGCGCGCCGCTTGTACGGCGGTCTGGGCCTGCCCACCACCGCCCTGTCGGCGGATCTGAGTGTCCGCGCGCTGCGGCTGGCCCTGGCGGCGCTGCCGCGCCGCTACCGGGAGGGGCCGTTGCAGCAGGCCGCCAAGGAGCGCGCGGCCCGGCTCACCGC
This sequence comes from Micromonospora sp. NPDC007271, assembly GCF_040634005.1. Classification (NCBI taxonomy): domain Bacteria; kingdom Bacillati; phylum Actinomycetota; class Actinomycetes; order Micromonosporales; family Micromonosporaceae; genus Micromonospora; species Micromonospora sp. NPDC007271. Next base: position 4,012 of record NZ_JBEYER010000013.1, on the reverse strand, counting down.
CGCCTGACCGCGCCCTGCCAGCGGCACCGGGCCCGATCAGTCCAGGTCGGCGGCCGGGGCGGCGGGGCGTTCCACGGCCGCCCACGGGTCCTTGCCGGGCGTCTGTGCCCCGGTGGGGCAGGTGCGCCGGTAGTCGCACCAGCCGCAGCGCGGCCCCGGGGTGGCCGGGAACGCCTCGTCGGGGTCGGCGCCGTCGGCGACCGCCCGCTCGGCGGCCATGATGTCCCGGGCGGTCTCCTCGGCGCGGGTCAGCTGCCGGTGCAGCGACTCGGGGGTGTGCTCGTGCGCGGCGACCGTGCCGGTGGGCAGGTGGTGCAGCTCCACCCGGCGGCAGGGCCGGCGGAACACCCGCTCGGCCGCGTACGCGTAGAGGGCCAGTGCCTGGGAGCCGCGGACATCGTCGGCGTCCAGCCCGGTGCGGCCGGTCTTGTAGTCGACGATGACCAGCTCGGGCCGCCCGTCCGGGCCGGGGCGGGAGTCGATCCGGTCGGTGCGGCCGTTGAACGCCAGCACCCCGGTCTTGACGGCGACCACCCGTTCCACCCCGACCGGCTCGTCGGCCGGGTCGAGCCCCGCCACGTACGACTCCAGCCAGGCCAGTGCCCGCCGGAAGGCGTCCCGCTCCTGCTCGTCGTCGCGGTAGCCGTCGCGCACCCAGGTGCCCTTGAGCAGCGTACCCAGCACCTCGGGGCGACGGCGGTCGGGCGCGAGCGCGTACCAGTTCTTCAGGGCGGTGTGGACGCTGGCACCGAGCGAGTTGTGCGCCCACGGCGGCCCCTTGGGCGGCGCGGGCCGGTCGACGTACGAGTAGCGGTAGCGCCGGGGACAATCGACAAACGCGCCGAGCTTGCTGGGGGTACAGACGAAGAGGCGCTCCGGCATCCCCTCGAAGCCGAGCTGCTCGGCCTGCTCCGGGCGGGGCCGGGGCGGCCGGCCGCCGGTGGATCGTCCGGTCGGGGAGGGTCGTCGCACCCCTGAGATCCTGCCATCCCGGTACGACACCCCGGCGGCGCCGGGCCGCCGGGTCAGCGCATGGTGATGAAGTGGGTCACGAAGGCGGCGATCGCGTCGGCGATGAGCTGCACCGCGATGGCGGCCAGCAGCAGGCCGGCGATCCGGGTGAGCACCTCGATGCCGCCCGGCCGGAGGACCTTGACGATCACGCCGGAGAAGCGCAGCGCCACCCAGACCGTGACCATCACCGCGACGATCGCGAGGGCGATCGCGAGGTAGTCGGTGGGCCCGCCGGCCCGCTGCACGAAGAGCATGGTGGCGACGATGGCGCCCGGCCCGGCCAGCAGCGGGGTGCCCAGCGGCACCAGGGCGACGTTGGAGGTGGTCTGCTGTGTCGGGTCGTCGGCCTTGCCGGTCAGCAGCTCCAACGCGACGAGTATCAGCAGCAGCCCGCCGGCGGCCTGCAACGCCGGCAGCGAGACGTGCAGGTAGGCCAGGAGGGTCTGCCCGGCCACCGCGAAGATCACAATCACTCCGAGCGCCAGCGCGACTGCCTGCCAGGCGGCCCGGTTCCGGTCGCGGGCCGGCAGGGGGCCGGTGAGCGCGAGGAAGATGGGCAACATGCCGGGCGGGTCGACGATCACCAGCAGGGTCACGAAGACCTCGCCGAAGAGCTTGAGATCCACCCGAACACGGTAGCCGCGCCGCGGAGAGCGGAAACGCGGATCACCCCGAAGCGACCGGGGTCACTCCGCTGGCCAGGGCGACGAGGCGTTCGTACGCCTCGGGGTCGGTGGTGTGCGCGCCGAGCTGGACGGTCTTGTGCGTGCCGTGGAAGTCCGACGACCCGGTGACCAGCAGGCCCAGCTCGGCGGCGAGCCGCCGGACGTGGGCCCGCTCGGCCGGTGTGTGGTCCTCGTGGTCGGCCTCCAAACCGGCCAGCCCGGCCTCCGCCAGGGCCGCGATCAGCTCGTCGGGCACGATCCGCCCACGGCGGGAGGCCCGAGGGTGGGCGAAGACGGGCACTCCGCCGGCCGCGCGGACCAGCGCCACCGCCCGGAACACGTCGATGTCCTCCTTGGGCAGCCGATACCGCTCCCCCAGCCAGTCCGGCCCGAACGCCTCGCTGGTGGTGGCGACCAGCCCGGCCCGGATCAGCGCCTGGGCGATGTGCGGGCGGCCGACCGTCCCGCCGGCCGCGCCCGCCAGGATCTCCCGCCAGCTCACGTCGATGCCGTCGGCCTGGAGCAGCCGTACGATCCGCTCGCCGCGTTCCGCCCGGGCCCGCCGGACCCGGGCCAGCTCGGCGACCAGCTCCGGATCCGCCGGGTCGAAGAGGTACGCGAGCAGGTGCAGCGGGAGCGCCGGCTCGACGCCGTGCCACCGGCAGGAGAGCTCCGCGCCGCGTACCAGGGTGAGGCCGGACGGCAGCGCGCCGACCGCGGCGTCCCAACCGGCGGTGGTGTCGTGGTCGGTGATCGCGACGACGTCGAGGCCGGCCGCGGCGGCGGCCCGGACCAGCTCGGCGGGGCTGAGGGTGCCGTCGCTGGCGGTGGAGTGGGCGTGCAGGTCGATCCGGGCGGCAACGGTCACGCCGCCGACGCTACCGCCCGGGCGCCGCGACCGGCCGCCCGAAGGGTACGCCGGTCAGGGGCGGGTGTCGGCCACCACGACCGGCCGGTCGCCCGGGGCGACCCCGTCGACGGGCGAGGTGGTGGGCTGCTCGCCGGCTGCCACCTCGTCTGGGCGGACCCGGACCAGCGCGCCGGCGGCGTCGACGTGCAGCGCGGCGCCGGATCGGGTCCAGGTCACCACCCCGGTCACCGCCGGCCCGGCCGGCCGGGCCGACCCTCCCGAGCCGAGCGTGCCCAGGTCGACCAGGAGTGCGCTGTCGCGTGCGCCGTTCACCAGCAGCCACCGCCCGTCGGCGGAGACCTCGCCACGGCCGTCGGCGGCGAGGTTCGGGCCGCAGTCGGTGCGGACCGGGGCGAGGTTCCGGGCCGGGTCGAGCAGGGCCAGGCAGGGTCGCCGGGGCGCCCCGGCCGAGATCTGGCCGACCACCCGGCCGTCGGGGCGGGTGCCGTAGACGTTGAGCACGTCCCGGTTCGCGGCACCGAGCTGGTCGTCGACCGGCGGGCGCCAGACCCGGAACCCGCCCCGGTCGGTCTGCCGGATGAGGACGGCGTCGCCGGCGAAGCCGACCGGCACGGCCCCCGCCGGGGCCGCCGTCCGGACGGTTGCGAGAAGCTGGCCGGCGACCACGCCGGCGGCGAAGATCTCCGCCCCGTCGCGCCAGGCGACCTGGCGCCCGTCCGCGGCGACCGCGACCGCGTCCGCGCTGGCGAGCACCACCTGCGGCGCCCCACCGGTCGGCGGCATCCACCAGAGGGTACGGCCGGCCGCCGTGACCGTCGAGGTGAGCAGCCAGCCCCCGTGGTTGGCAACGCGCTGCGCCCGCTCGAGCGTGTTCACCCCGGTCAGCTCCCACCGTTCGCCGCCGTTGGTGTACAGCCAGTCGCCGACGATCAGATCGAGTTCGGGGCGGACCGGGCCGGCCGGGGGCGGCGGGACGGTGGACTCGGTGGGCAGCGGACCGGGCGTGAAGCCGCGCGGATCGCCGAGCACCACGGTCGGCGTGCCCTGTTGCCCGCTGGGCCCGCCGAACTGTGCCATGCCGGTGGTGACCAGCACCGTGGCTACGCCGGCCAGGGCGAGACCGGTCAGAGTACGCCGACGGCCGACCCGCCGGGCCCGCCGGAGGGCCATGCCGGCCGGGTCGGCGGCGAGCGGCCGCGGCGTGGCGACCCGGCGGGTCAAGGTGTCCCGCAGCGCCCGCTCCAGCTCGTCGTCGGTCACGGGAAATGGACGCTCCAGGCCGCCCGTCTGGTTGTCGCAGGGGTTCGGCGAACGGCTGATGACTCGCTCGCTCCGCTCGCTCATCGGGTCTCCACCGGCATGCTGGTGGCGGGGCGGGCGACGGCCGGGCTCGCAGGGAGCGGAGCCGGCCGGACCAGCGGCGGGCGCGCGGCGCGCGTCGGTGCCGCCGGCGGCGCCGCGG